>JBCBDI010000310.1:0-505 GCA_038529885.1 Pseudomonadota bacterium | reverse complement strand
CGGAAAATGTGCGCCACGCTCAGCGACATTACATCAGAAGGTTATGTCTTCCGCACGGATCTGCGCCTGCGGCCTGACCCATCTGTCACACCGGTTGTGCTGTCGATGGAAGCGGCCGAGCGTTATTACGAGTCCGTCGGGCGCACATGGGAACGCGCAGCCTACATCAAGGCCCGCCCCTGTGCGGGAAATCTTGCCGCAGGCCAACGTTTTCTGGACATTTTACGCCCTTTCGTCTGGCGGCGTCATCTGGATTTCGCCGCCATTGAAGACGCACACAACATGCGTCTGGCCATCCGCGAACACAGAGGCCGTCCGGGGCCGATCACATTGCCCGGTCATAACATGAAGCTCGGTCGGGGCGGCATTCGCGAGATCGAGTTTTTCGCCCAGACCCGCCAGATCATTGCAGGCGGGCGCGACCCGTCTTTACGCCTGCGCGGCACCGTCGAAAGCCTGGATCAGCTTGCCCGGAGGGGTTGGGTCAATCCTGAGCTGACCGAGC
>JBCBDI010000309.1:0-505 GCA_038529885.1 Pseudomonadota bacterium | reverse complement strand
ACACAGGACGCACCAGCCAGCAGCTTGATGTAGCGCAGCATGTCGAGCAGCGGCACCTGCACGACGACAGCGTTCCATAGGTCAGGCCGCTGCGTGAGCATCACGCCCATGAGCAAGCCACCGTTCGAGCCGCCCATGATGCCGAGACGGCGCGTCGAGGTGATGCCCCGGTCGATGATGTTCTCGCCCACGGCGATGAAGTCGTCGTAAATGCGCTGGCGGTTACCCTTGAGGCCCGCCTGGTGCCAGGCGGGACCAAACTCGCCCCCACCCCGGATGTTGGCCAGCACGTAAGCACCGCCGCGTTCGAGCCAGAGACGGCCGATGGTGGCCGAGTAGCTGGGACGCAGCGACACCTGGAAACCGCCGTAGCCATAGAGCAGCGTCGGTGTGTCGCCGTTGAGTTCGATGTCGCTCTTGTGCACGACGAAGTACGGCACCTTGGTGCCATCCTTCGAGGTGGCCTCGAACTGCTGCACCGTCAGACCTTCGGGGTCGAACTTCG
>JBCBDI010000308.1:0-517 GCA_038529885.1 Pseudomonadota bacterium | reverse complement strand
GTCCTTGCCGCCGTCAGAAAGCGATACGAGGCAGTGTGTCTTGTCACCCTCGAGCGGGCGGAAGCAGTTGGCACCCTTGTAGACCCAGTTCTTGTCCTCGGACGCGGCCAGCGCGTCGAAGTCGAGGACCGTCTCCCACTCGGGTTCCGGGTTGCGATAGCTTGCAACCGGCGTGCGGCGCCAGAGGCCACGCACATTGGTATCGTCCTGCCAGAAGTTGTAGACGAAGCCGTCACGAATCGTGCCGTAGGGGATGCGCTCGTCGTCGGTCGCCAGCGACATCGCCTTTTCGAGATTGTCGTCGTAAACGCTGTTGGCCGTCACCTCGGCCAGCGAACGTTCGTTTTGCTCGCGAACCCATTCGAGCGCCTGCTCACCCTCGACCTCTTCGAGCCAAAGGTACGGGTCGGTCGCATCGGCCAAAGCCGTTGCGGTGTCTTCTGTGGCGGGCTGCACGCTGGCCTCCTGATCCTCGGTGGACTCGGACTTGCCGCATCCTGCGATCACGGCGGCGAGA
>JBCBDI010000307.1:0-518 GCA_038529885.1 Pseudomonadota bacterium | reverse complement strand
CAGGGCCACGTGCTCGGCCCCGTCCAGCTTCGAACGGAACAGGTGCGCCCGGAACTTGCCGAAGCGCGTGGGCAGCGGCGTGTCCATCTCGACCGGCTCGATCAGCCGCTCGGTCAGGCGCCGGTACGCGATCAGGTCGGCGATCGTCACGATCTGCAGGTCGTGCAGCTCGGCGAAGACCTCCAGGTCGGGCATGCGCGCCATCGTCCCGTCGGGCTTCATGATCTCGCAGATCACGCCCGCCGGCCGCCCCCCGGCCAGGCGCGCCAGGTCGACGATGCCCTCGGTCTGGCCGCCGCGCACCAGGACGCCGCCGTCGCGGGCGCGCAGGGGGAAGATGTGGCCGGGGCGCGCCAGGTCGTCCGGACCCGACGCGGGGTCGGCCGCGACCTGGATCGTGCGCGCCCGGTCGGCGGCGCTGATCCCGGTGGTGACGCCGGTCGTGGCCTCGATCGAGACCGTGAAGGCGGTGCCCATGCGGCTCTGGTTGCGGTCGACCTGCCGCCCCAGGTCGACCG
>JBCBDI010000306.1:0-524 GCA_038529885.1 Pseudomonadota bacterium | reverse complement strand
ATACCGATCTCGGCTGCAATCGTGCCGAGGCCTTCATACGCCTTCTCGAGATAGACGCGCACGTTCATGTGCCCCATCTCGTCGCAATCCCATGTGTTTGCGCTCCCGCTCCATAGCGAGATCATGTTGCGCAATTCCGGCACGTTCCGCGCGCTTCGATGACCGCGCGTTCGAGTGCAAAGGCGACGCTTTTTGTGTCGTTTTCTAAGGCTTGGCTCGTCCGTTCTGCGTGCAACTCTTCAGCGGAGCCGCAAGCATCACAGATCAAAAACACCGCTGAATGCCGGTGATGCATGTGACCGCAGGCAACGTAGGCATTCAAACTCTCTATTTTGTGGACCAAGCCAAGCGCCTGAAGGAAGTCGAGCGCGCGATATACGGTAGGCGGTTTGGCTGCACCCTCGCCATCAAGCTGACGCATCAGATCGTAAGCTTTTGCTGGACCGCCGGCGCTGACCAAAAGTGCCAGTACTTTTCTGCGGATCGGTGTGAGACGCTGGCCCGACTTCTGAGCGAGCGCAGAG
>JBCBDI010000305.1:0-526 GCA_038529885.1 Pseudomonadota bacterium | reverse complement strand
CGGAGTGAAGTCTGGATGCGCGCAGTGGGTGCACACTGCGTGGTCGCGGTTGGCATGGTCGGCTTGGTCATTCTGGCCCTCCTTAACCCTCGCCCCTAGTCCTCCCGGGTCACGTTTTGAGGAAAGCACCGGCCATGTCCTTACCCTGGCGTCTCGATTTGCAGCGTCGTGCCTATCGCAGAAAGAAAAGCGTGGCGGGTGTCTTTCCCGCCACGCTTCCGTTTTGCGACGCTAGGTTGAACCTAGAACGCGATCGTGATCCCGGCCCAGCCGGCATGGTCGATCAGTTTGTGGCTGTTGGTTGTGTTATAGCGGATGTGGGCGAACACGCCGTCAGAAAGCTTGAGCTTGCCATCAAAGCCGAGCGCGACGCGGTTGGGCACGAGCTTGGTCGAGCTTGCGGCGAGCGTACCGTCTATGTTTGCGAGGCTCGTCAGCATCTGCACATCCAGGTCGCCGCCGACGCTCTCCCAGAGAAGGCTAAGTCCGGCGTCTAGGTCCCAGCCACTAATATCTCCGCTAAATC
>JBCBDI010000304.1:0-531 GCA_038529885.1 Pseudomonadota bacterium | reverse complement strand
AAGCCCATCATCGCGTCGGTTAGGGCGAACGCGATCATGATCATGAAATAGGTGTGGAAGCGTTTGACGACGCGATGCAGCAGGGCGGTGAATGAATAATCATCGCCGCGCGGCAGTTGCACAATGCCTTTCAGGATCGCCCAGCGCGCCAACCATTGTGCGGTTGTGAAGGCAATAACCAATCCAAGCGCGATCAGCGCCGTCAGCTCACCAGAGCCAATCCAGCTGACGAATTCGGTCGCTGCCTCTGTCGCCTGGGCCGTCGTTTCGGTGATCGCTTCAATCGGGTCTGATGCCGGTTCCGACGGCGTCGGCACCGAATCCTCCTGCAGGCGTCGCAAGGGTGCGCCCCAAATCCAATCTCCGAAACCCATGTTGCGACCTCTTAATCCCGCCTCAGGCGTGCCGCTGCGGCATCAATCACGCGCAGCGTTTCATCCCACAGATTGAGAGAGGATAACTCAGATTGGTGAAAAAACCGTGCCTCTGCCGCGTCATCGCCAGCACTCGGTATCCCCGAGACCCAGCGCG
>JBCBDI010000303.1:0-541 GCA_038529885.1 Pseudomonadota bacterium | reverse complement strand
AGCCAATCTTCCAGCGAAATCGTGTGCCAAAACATCACAAGAAACGGCGCCAACAGAATGCTGGATAAAAGGTTCGCATAGAAAAGAAGCACCATCGCGGGCAGCTCCGCGCTCAAAAATTTCACCATGACAATTGCTGAAGCGAGGCTAAACGCGCTGATCAGCGCGACGAGACTGCCAAGGTCAAAACTTGTGTGTTCGAGTGCGCCGGGTTGCCAGAAAAAGAAGATCCCCGGCATCACCATGATGAGCACCCCAACGAAGCCCACGAACAGTGCCGCCCAGCGGTGCGGACCGACAAATTCTCTCAAGGCCAGTGCGGCGAGCAAGGTGACGAAGAGCGGGCGCGTAAAACTGATCGCGTTGAACTGGGCGAGGGTCAGCGTGAAGAAGTCGGAGACCGCGACGATCGCGAGCGTGAACCCCAATGTTCCAAACAAACTTCGCACGACCAAAAGTCCGGGGCGCTTGGTTTTAAGTTTGGACACGCCCAGCATGAGCACGAACGGAACGGCCATCCACATGCCCAAAAACGCTCGCC
>JBCBDI010000302.1:0-570 GCA_038529885.1 Pseudomonadota bacterium | reverse complement strand
AGGGAGACGGTTGGTGTTTCTTTCACGGTCGTTTCCGACGCCTCAGTCACCACCTCTTCAATCGCCGGTGTTTGCCCAGCGGCATCATCGACCACAGCCTGCAGGCTGAGTTGAATTTGCGGTCCGAACGCCAAGGCGATGGCCGCTGCCGATACCAGTCCCATAACCATAAGAGTACTCCTCTTTCAGGCTTTCACATAAGCGCCTTAGGGCAACAAAAACAGGGCTGAATCAAGGCATTTGCGCCTGTTTTCGTTGCCTTTGGTTCAGTTGCGTTCAGTTCAGAAAGCGCGATCTAGGGTACAGATATTGTGGAAAATTTTTCACGAAACCTTTGAAAAGGATAAAGCCCTGACTCGTAAGTCAAAAAATCGTCGCCGACTCATGCAATAGACCGAAGACCAATTCGGATTGCTTTTAATTCACTTGGCGAATTCATCATCTGGTGGCGTTCTAGCCACGCAACTGGGGAGCTTCAAAATGAAATCCACCCTCACTGTACTCGCGGCAGCTGCGCTTCTTGCAGGCTGTCAAAATGTTTCAAATCGTACGCTCGGCACCACCGCTGGC
>JBCBDI010000301.1:0-582 GCA_038529885.1 Pseudomonadota bacterium | reverse complement strand
GTAGCAAAACACCGGGAGCCTGCTGGAATGACACAATCGCTCGACAGCTTTCATGCCAAGAAAACCCTGACCGTCGCCGGCAAGGAATACACCTATTTCAGCCTCGTTGAAGCGGAAGCCAACGGTTTGACCGGTGCTTCCAAGCTGCCCTTCTCGCTAAAGGTCCTGTTGGAAAACCTGTTGCGGTTTGAAGACGGCCGCTCGGTCACCAAGGAAGACATTGCAGCTGTTGCAGAATGGATCAACAACAAAGGCAGCGCAGGCAAGGAAATTGCCTACCGTCCAGCCCGCGTGTTGATGCAAGACTTCACCGGTGTTCCAGCCGTTGTGGATCTGGCCGCCATGCGCGATGCAACCGCTTCTCTGGGTGGATCCACGGCAGCCATCAACCCACAAGTGCCGGTCGATCTGGTGATCGACCACTCGGTCATGGTGGACTATTTCGGCGGTCCAAAATCCTTCACCCGCAATGTCGACCGGGAATATGAGCGCAATGGGGAACGCTATACGTTTTTGAAATGGGGTCAGCAGGCGTTTGAAAACTTCCGCGTCGTTCCTCCCGGCACCGGCATCTGCCACCAG
>JBCBDI010000300.1:0-586 GCA_038529885.1 Pseudomonadota bacterium | reverse complement strand
GTCTACGATCGCGCGCATATCGGGAATTTTCGCCCGGTGATCGTGTTCGATACGCTGTTTCGCCTGCTGCGGGAGACGTATGGGGCGGATCACGTGGTCTATGCGCGCAATGTGACCGACATCGAAGACAAGATCATTGCGGCCAGTATCGAAACAGGTGCGCCGATTGCCGAGATCACGCAGAAATACGCGGCGATCTATGACGCAGATGCGGCGGCGGTGAATGCGCTCGCGCCCACCGTCGTGCCATGGGCGACCGAGCATGTGGGGGAGATGACCGAAATTATCGAAACGCTGGTGCGCAAGGGGTATGCCTATGTCGGCGAGACGGGCGTGTGGTTTTCCGTGCCGAGCATGGCGGACTATGGCCGCCTCGCCCGCCGAAAGCTGGATGACAATGAAGCCGGCGCGCGGGTAGAGGTGGACCCGGACAAACGCGATGCGGCGGATTTTGCCCTGTGGAAGTTTGCTAAGCCCGGCGAGCCTGATGACGCAGTGTGGGACAGCCCCTGGGGGAAGGGGCGCCCCGGCTGGCATATCGAGTGTTCTGCCATGGCCGCGAAACACCTTGGCAAGACGGTCGACA
>JBCBDI010000299.1:0-621 GCA_038529885.1 Pseudomonadota bacterium | reverse complement strand
TGTGGAGCCAGGTTTTGAGGCCGCCAATCAGCACCATCACTAAGCCATAAGCCGCCTGTAAACCCGTCGACATGCTCGTCTCCAATCGCATCTTGTGAATGGGGTTCTACAAAGTGCGGCCCGGACGCACATACGGGAAACCCCTTATTCAGACCAAATCCGACCGCGGATATCCATCGCTCAAGCTGAAACCACCCCGTTTTGGGGTCTTGAGAGGGCACGGCGACTATGACGCAACTCGGCGGAACCGTAAGACGCGGAAACAATACAAGCATCCTCGCAGTTGGCGCTTTGACCAGCGTCTTCGTCTTTTTGGCATTGCTGATCGGCAGCTTCGCCAAAGACGCCGCGATGGAGTATCAGGCGCTGACATTCATGGCCTTGGCCGGGACGTTCGTCATCGGCATGGCGCTCTGGGCGGGTGGCCTCGTAGATCGTGATCCCTTCGATGAAAGCGAATATGAGAACACGCTGGTCAAGTTTGGCGTCGCGGCCTCGATGTTCTGGGGGATTGCGGGGCTCTTGGTTGGGGTGGTGATTGCGCTGCAGCTGACCTGGCCAAACCTATTTTACTTTCCAGAGCTTGGGTGGACCAATTTCGGACGTCTGCGCCCGCTGCAC
>JBCBDI010000298.1:0-623 GCA_038529885.1 Pseudomonadota bacterium | reverse complement strand
AACCATCTTCCACATCATTCTCTGTCGTTGGAAGATGGTTTCTGTAATTGTGCAGGAACGCCTTGCCCCCTAGCTGGAACCGCTTGTGACGATGGTGATCCAACAACGGGTAATGACGTGGAAGACGGATTCTGTAATTGCGCAGGAACCATCTTCCACATCATTCTCTGTCGTTGGATCACTATCGTCACAAGCGGTTCCAGCCACTGGGCAAGGGGTTCCTGCGCAATTACAGAATCCGTCTTCCACGTCATTCTCTGTCGTTGGATCGCCATCATCACAAGCGGTTCCAGCTAGGGGGCAAGGTGTTCCTGCACAATTACAGAATCCGTCTTCCACGTCATTACCCGTTGTAGGATCCCCATCATCACAAGCCGTTCCAGCCACTGGGCAAGGGGTTCCTGCGCAATTACAGAATCCGTCTTCCACATCATTACCTGTTGTAGGATCACCATCGTCACAAGCGGTTCCAGCGACAGGGCAAGGGGTTCCTGCGCAATTACAGAATCCGTCTTCTACGTCATTCTCTGTGCTAGGATCACCGTCGTCACAGGCGGTTCCAGCGACAGGGCAAGGGGTTCCCGCGCAATTACAGAAACCATCTTCCACATCATTACCTGTTG
>JBCBDI010000297.1:0-693 GCA_038529885.1 Pseudomonadota bacterium | reverse complement strand
TGGGCAATCATGCCACCCATGGAAATGCCAACGAGATGCACGCGATCGAGCTTCAGTGCATCCAGCAATCCAATCGTATCCTTGGCCATATCCGACAGCTGATAAGGCGTTTTCAGCCTGATCCCGATCCGTCGCAACAGGATCTGACGCAGGATGGCGGGTGATTTTTCACCGGAATGATGATGCGACAGGCCAATATCGCGATTGTCAAATGTGATGACGCGATAACCGCCGGCGACCAGATCCGCGATCAGCTCGTCCGACCACATGGTCAATTGACCGCCAAGTCCCATAATCATAAGGACCGTAGGGTTTGTCTCAGACCCATGCGTTTCATAAGCGATCTGGATCCCATTGGCGGTAACGTGTGGCATGACCGGCCCTTTCAGTGACTTCTTGGCGTCAAATATCTAAGTCTATCACCTGAATAAAACCAGTGCAGACGCGCGTAAACGCAGCGCCTCACCCAATGTCACACTTGGCGCGCGGCGCGGTTGTGTTAGGTGAGCCTTGAAAAGACTTGATGAAAGACGACCCGCATGACTGTGATGAGCGAGAACGACGCCCTCCAGGGAATGGAGCCAACCGAGAAAATCGATGTTCGCAAGGTCTTTGGCCTCGAAACGGACATGGTTGTGCATGGGTTCAAGGATCGCACCGAATATGTTCCGGCGATTGATGAGTCCTATCGCT
>JBCBDI010000296.1:552-781 GCA_038529885.1 Pseudomonadota bacterium | reverse complement strand
CTTGCAGCGGTATGGCTTGTTGGAACCGTCAGCCACCAAGTAGACGCCGAATTCACCCTTGGGTGCTTCAACGCACGCATAAACTTCACCCTCGGGAACGTGGAAGCCTTCCGTATAGAGTTTGAAATGGTGGATCAACGCTTCCATTGAACGCTTCATCTCTCCGCGCTTGGGCGGCACCACTTTCTGATTGCTTGCAGAGCACGGCCCGCGTCCCTCTTCAGACAGG
>JBCBDI010000296.1:0-542 GCA_038529885.1 Pseudomonadota bacterium | reverse complement strand
CATGATTTTGACCGACTCCCGCATTTCCTGCATGCGGATCAGATAGCGGTCGTAACAGTCGCCGTTCTTGCCAATAGGGATATCGAACTCAAGCTCGTCGTAACATTCGTAGGGCTGCGACTTGCGCAAGTCCCAGGCTGCTCCGGAGCCGCGGACCATGACACCCGAGAAGCCATAGCGGAAGCAGTCGTCCAAGGACACGACCCCGATATCGACATTGCGCTGCTTAAAGATCCGATTGTTGGTCAGAAGCGCTTCGATGTCGTCGAGCACTTGGTCATGGGTCTCGCAAAACTTTGCAATGTCCTCGACCAACTCATCTGGCAGATCCTGGTGGACACCGCCGATCCGGAAATACTTGGCGTGCATACGCGAGCCGGAGGCGCGCTCGTAAAACACCATTAGCTTTTCGCGCTCTTCGAAGCCCCAAAGCGGTGGTGTCAGGGCGCCAACGTCCATGGCCTGCGTCGTGACATTGAGAATATGCGATAACAGACGGCCGATCTCCGAGAACAACACTCGGATGAGCTGACCGCGCTTCG
>JBCBDI010000295.1:0-1240 GCA_038529885.1 Pseudomonadota bacterium | reverse complement strand
CCTGCAGCTCGGCCCCAATGCTTACGCGAAGCCCGCCGTTGCGCTGACGATCCTGCGTGAGACCATCCTGGGCCGCGAGCTCTTCGACTTCGCGTTCAAGGAATACTCTCGCCGTTGGCGCTTCCGCCGCCCGACGCCCGCGGATTTCTTCCGCACCATGGAAGAGGCTTCTGGCGTCGACCTCGACTGGTTCTGGCGCGGCTGGTTCTACACGACGGACCACGTCGATATCTCGCTCGACCGGATCTGGAAGCTGCGGCTCGACACCAAGGACCCGGATATCGACTTCGACCGTCGTCGCCAGGAAAACGCCGACAAGCCCGAGTCGCTGACCGTGCAACGCGACCGCGAAGGCGGGCTGCGCACCTGGGTCGAGCGCAACCCCGGCCTGGATGACTTCTACGACGAGAACGACGAGTACACGGTTACCAACAAAGAGCGTAACGAGTACCAGCAGTTCCTGTACGGCCTTGAGGACTGGGAGCGCGTGACACTCGAGGGCGCCGTCGAGGAAGACAGCAACTACTACGTGCTTGAGTTCTCAAACCTGGGCGGGCTCGTCATGCCGATCCTGCTCGAGCTCGAGTTCGAAGACGGCAGCAAGCAGCGCTACGACATCCCGGCCGAGATCTGGCGCCGTAACGCAATGCAGGTCAAGAAGCTGCTCGTGTTCGAGAAAGCACTCGTCAGTGTCGTGGTCGACCCGCAGTGGGAAACAGCCGATGTCGACGTGGAGAACAACCACTACCCGCGGCGCATGGTGCCCTCGCGAATCGAGATGTTCAAATCACCGCCGCGTGAAGGCTTCGAGTACCGCGACATCATGCAGGACAGCAAGACCGAGCTTGAGCCCGTCTGCGAATCGGGCAACGAGTGCGACGACGAGTGAGCCATCACCGCCGCGCGGCAACCGCCGCGCTGGCGCTGCTTTTGGCCTGCAGTGCGGTTGCACACCAGGCGCGGGAAGCGGTCACGCGCGTGTTGTTCAACAACCGCACGGGCAACATCGAGGTGATGCACCGCTTTCTTGTGCACGACGCCGAGCACGCCGTGCGCGACATCGTGGGCGCTGATGCTGACATCCTGAGTTCAAAGGCCACGCGCGACCAATTTGCGGCCTACGTCAGCAAACGCTTCAAGATGCGGGACCAGGACGACAACTGGCTTGAGCTCACACCCGTCGGGCACGAGATCGAGGGACAATTTCTCTGGGTCTACGCCGAGACGCCGATACCCGAGA
>JBCBDI010000294.1:0-1553 GCA_038529885.1 Pseudomonadota bacterium | reverse complement strand
CTTCATTGCCGTCTGGGTCTACGATTTTCAGCTCAACCGCTCCGGGCGGGCTGCCGGCACTGTCGGGACGATTGACATAGTCCTCGCCAATATTGAGCGACGCCGTCGCGCAGGTCTCGGTCATGCCCCAACCATTGCCCGGGGCGGCTTCCGGAAAGCGTTTCTTGATCGTCGAAACCAAGTCCGGCGATGACGGCGCACCGCCATAAGACACCGCTTTGATGCTCGACAGATCATACTTGTCGCGATCGGGATGCTCGAGCAATTGCCAAGCAATGGCGGGCACGCCGCCCACGCCTGTAATCTCTTCCTTCTCGATGATCGGCAGCGCTTCACCTGCGTCCCACTTGTACATGGAAACGATCTTATTGCCCTGCAGGACGCTTGGGATCAGGACGGCAAATGCCCCGGTCGCATGAAAGAATGGGATGGCGAGGAGCGTCGCATTCTGTTCGTTCGGATCTGGCTCAGGCGGGGTTTCCCCGCGCCGCAGCAGCATTCGCATCTGACAGGTCAGCGAGTTCAACATATTGGCGATAATGGCCCGGTGCGTCGCAAGCGCGCCTTTCGGACGTCCCGTCGTCCCCGACGTGTACATGATGGTGGCATCATCATCTGGCTGCAGGTCAATCTCGGGCAGTCCGATCTTGTCCAATGCGGCCCAGGAATTGGCCGGGCCAATCAGCTTGTCCATCGCGGTAATGCGCGGGTCCGATTCGGCGTCGCCCCCACGTGCGATGATCAGGGCTTCCAAGTCTGGCAAATTGCCAAGATGATCGCGCAAACGGTCGAGAATCTGAGGGTCCATCACCGCCAGTTTCGCGCCGCTATCTTTCAAACCATACTCAAGCTCGTCGCCCGTCCACCATGAATTCATCGGCGTCGCGATCGCGCCAATCGAAAGCGCAGCAAAGAACGGGACTGGCCATTGCGGATAGTTGCGCATGATGATCGCAACCCGATCGCCTTTTTTGACGCCATAGGTTTCGATCAAAATTTTGGCGAAATGCTCCACGGCGCGGGCGAACGCGGCAAACGTCACGCGCTCATCTTCGTAGACGAGGAAGTCGCGGGCGGCGAATTGCATTTCTCCCAGTTGCAGGATCGCCTTGATGGTCGGAGGCGCATCCGGGTAAATCTTCATTGGAACGCCGTTGACGACCCCGTCGGCAAGTTTCAGCGGCGTGTCAGACGCGGCCAACGCAGCATTCGCTTGGGCGATAGAAATAACGGGCCAGCCGTCTGGTAAGGCGGCAACTGCCATGGGGTATCCTCCGAATTATAGCTCTATGTTTGCATTCGGATATGCGTCATGGCCCGCCCCTGCGGAAGGGGCGACGCAGCGGCAGGTCTGCGATAACGGGCCTTTCCAAGGATTTTAGCCTGGAAACGGGACACCTTTGATGGTGATGGACAGAGATTCAATCGGCTGACCATTGCGGGTCAGAAGGCCTTGGCCAGAGACCGGAATAATGGATTGAATTTCTCGTGCAGGTTCGGCCAAGCTGAGGATCAAGTTTGACGCGATCAGCTGGCCATAATTTGGACTTTCC
>JBCBDI010000293.1:0-1850 GCA_038529885.1 Pseudomonadota bacterium | reverse complement strand
CTTGGGGACGCGCTTGAAAGCGCCATCCAGGCCAGCGAAGACTTGATTGTAATTGCAAGCCCGCATTCCGCCCAATCGAAATGGGTGAATGAAGAAGTGCTCCACTTCAAGAAACTGGCAGATCCAAACAAGCAGGTCTTCGCGGTGGTGCTCGACGGAACGCCGCATGCGACCTCAGACACTGAAGAGTGCTTCGTCCCGGCCTTGCGGTATAAGATTGGCGCGGATGGCTCGCTCAGCGCAACGGCAGACGAGCCTCTCGCGCCAGATGCGCGCAAAGAGAGCTTCAAACGTCTGGTGACGAAAATCGCCGCTGGGCTGGAAGAACTGCCATTTGATGATCTCTGGCAGCGTCAAAAGCGCCAAGCGCGTAATCGCATTTTGGCGAGCCTTGGCGTCATTGCAGCCATCACCGCCCCATTTGCGATTTGGGGCGCGATGACGACCAATCTCTTGCAAGCGCGCACGACGGAGCTAGCGAGCCTCGATACCGCGACCCAAGAGCAAAATTTCAAAGACGCCTACTTCGTCGCCCTGCAAGATCGACAATGGGTGAACAATACACCTGAAGACTATTTGATCACGCGGGAGCAATATGAGGACGGCCTCGACATCCTCCTTGCCACGGATGCGAATGGTGATGGCTATCAAGACTATTTCGCCCGAATTGAGTTTATCGACTTTTGCGGCGCTGCCGGATGCCTGCATGAAATCATGGTCTATGATGAAGGCGTTTATCGCCCGGTTCACCAATCAAATGGCGGTGATCTGCAAGTCGTCTCGACCCTACAGAACGGCTTTCGCGATCTCGCCCTCGGCTTTGGTGGGCTCGAGCAAGGCGCCACGACCTACACGATGCTGAGATATGATGGGACGCGATATGTCCCGGAAGCCTATGCGCTGTGCAGCGGAGCCTCGACCTATTGTGGGCTGTCTACCGTGTTCACCGATGAGCCGAGCGGCGAAACCCAGTATATGGTGTTTGACGCTGTGTCAGCGGATGCACAGAGCGCGCTCACCGAGCGCATCGACCCCGGCGCCATCTATGCCCGTCTCTTGCCCGATGGCTCGCTCGATGAGGAAAGCCCTTATGGCGAGTATGATGAGATTGTTGGGCTCGACAGAAGCGGAGACTATGCGCTGCTCCGGGTCTGGAAGACGACCTATGGTGTGACACGTCTGCGACCCGAGGAATGAGCCGTCCTCACTTTAGGCCCTCATCCATCAACTTCGCACAGGTCGAGCATGCATAAGCCGCACCCATAACGCGCACAAAGTCGCTAGGCGGGAGCAGCGCATGTCGCTATATGCCCGAACATGACACCGCGCGATAAAATTCGTAATTTCTCCATCGTGGCTCACATTGACCACGGCAAGTCGACCCTGGCTGACCGCTTGATCCAACAGACGGGCGGGCTCACCGAACGGGAAATGTCAGAGCAAGTGCTCGACTCTATGGATATTGAGAAAGAGCGCGGGATTACGATCAAAGCGCAAACCGTTCGGCTTGATTACAAAGCCAAGGATGGTGAGACCTATACGCTGAACCTGATGGACACGCCGGGCCATGTCGACTTCTCTTATGAGGTCAGCCGCTGTCTCGCCGCCTGTGAAGGCTCACTCTTGGTCGTCGATGCGAGCCAAGGCGTGGAGGCGCAGACCCTCGCAAACGTCTATCAAGCGATCGATCAGGATCATGAAATCGTCCCGGTCCTCAACAAGATAGACTTGCCCGCCGCCGAGCCGGACCGCGTCAAAGAGCAGATTGAAGACATTATCGGCCTTGACGCCTCGGATGCGGTTGAAATTTCGGCCAAGACCGGTCTCGGCATTGAGGAGGTCTTAGAAGC
>JBCBDI010000292.1:0-1865 GCA_038529885.1 Pseudomonadota bacterium | reverse complement strand
CTTAGTCGGCTGCCAATGCCTCTTGTTCCGTTCATCGGATCGCACCAGGAGGGCGTATGCGCCTACAAGCTTTAACCTTGGCTGTCTTGCTCGGCCTTGCGGCCTGCGAAACCGTGCCTTCGGCCATGGATCCAGCGACGTTTGACACAACGCTCGCCAGCGCCGAAGCCAACACGAATCCCGCGCGCCGGGATGCTGAGCTCAGCGATTTGATCGCGCGTGCCGAATTGAGCGATGAGCAAAGAGCGACGGCGCTCTATGCGCGCGCCGACGGACGCCTCAATATGAAGTTCAATTTGCCGGGCGCTATGGAGGACTTTGACGCGCTCTTAGCACTGGCACCGGAAGACGCCCGGGTCGCGACCGTAGAGCGGCGCAAACTGTTTGCCGCTGAAGAGATCGAAGCGGCTGAAAGACGGCTGGCGCGCCTTCAGAATTTGCCTGATTGGGTCGATGATAAGATTTTGATGGGCGATATCCCAGCCGCCGCAGTGCGCTATCAAGGTTCGGGTCTCACTCCCAATGCAGGGCACTTCTATGTGTTTCTGGAAACGGGCTTTATCTGCGCGCCGGCTGACCTTGTCGATGCAGCGCCCGTCCATCAGGTCGGACCTGAGCCAGAGCATGTGCAAGGTGCCGTTTGGTGTTCTGACCCAAGCGTTTCCTGATTTTTGCCTTAGTCTCGCCATCGCGGCGATCAACCAATGAGCTCGTAACTGAGAGGGATCTTTCCATGCGTATTCTTGCCGCCGCCTCTGTGCTTGTTTTTGCCGCCGCTTGTGCCTCAACGGATGTCGACACGCCGCCTGTCGTCGTGGACACCCCGCCCGTTGTGACCGAACCAAGCGCCTTTGATCTCGCCATGGGGACGGTCGATGACCTTGTGGCTGCCGGAAATGAGCAGGCGGCCATTTTGCGCCTGGAACAATTGATCGGGAAGCAGGACGCCACCGCTGATGAGAAAGCCGCTGCGCTTTATCGAAAAGCGGAGCTGCAAATCGGTGAAGGCAATGATGTTTGGGGCGCCATCGAAGCGCTTGATGAACTGATCGAGACCTATCCAGACTTTGAGAACGTGGCCGCAGCAACCGAGATCCGCGACTTTGCACGCGGCGAAGCGACCAGTTTAAATGGGTTGCTCGAAATGGGCGGGATGTCGCCGATGGATGAGTTCAAAGCACGCTTCCGTCTCGGCGAACATCAAGAAGCTGCAGACATCATGCTGATCAATGCGCTAATGCCCGCCAATGAATACATCCTCGACATGTATCAGATCGGATATCTTTGCGAGGATGCCGAGCTGACCGGGCCAAGCTATCCATTGACCGAGCCCGACGGCACCGATCGCGTCGTTCGGTTTTGCGATTTCGGAAAATAAGATCCTCAGTCTCCCGCTGTAGAAGACAGCACCCTCAGAGCCTGAGCGCCAGCGCCGACGTGACCGTCGGCGCTGGCTTTTTTATGCCTAATCCGGCCTTCTTCTGCGAATTTTAATTGGCGTTTGCCGAGAATTTGGCCTATTCCTTGCTACGGGGACAGGGGCAAGTAGAGTATGCAGGAGTTGCCCCTCATGCAGTCCTTTGTGACCGTTTTTATGGCCGCATGTATCGTCAGTTTGGCGATGATCATGATGACGCCGAATGCCAGCCTTCAAGATCAACGTTTCGCGCTGCAAATTACCTTAGAAGAAAATGGTGAAGTGTTCAGCGCGCCGCAAGTCGTAGTCGAGCCGGGAAAGTCTTATCTGATCGATTTGGAAGCGGGGGCCGAATATGACATGGCGATCGCTATTCCAACCGCGCGTGAAGTCGGTGACCCCTTTGCCCATGATCTTGAAACCGAAGACGAGTTTTTGAAGGTCAATG
>JBCBDI010000291.1:0-1969 GCA_038529885.1 Pseudomonadota bacterium | reverse complement strand
AAAAATGCAATACGCGGGCTCAAAACAAGCGGTGTGACGCGACTAATTTGCACTGATCCAATTGATTTTATTCTAGAAAAGCGCTTGCGCGACTATTCAGACGAGACCGGACAAGATCTTCAGCTGCTGCAATCGCCACTCTTCTTGAACAGCCCTCAGCAGAACCAAGACTGGCGCGCTTCGCAGAAACGCTGGTTCATGGCCGAATACTACAAAGCCCAGCGCCGACGCCTCAATCTGTTAATGGACGGCGATCAGCCGACCGGCGGCAAATGGAGCTATGACGAGGAGAACCGCAAGAAAGTTCCAAAGGCTAAGCTCAGCGAAATCCCGCAACTTCCACGCCGAGACCCGGATGAATTGGAGCGCGCGGCGCAAGCTTCAATTAAGGCGCAATTTCCTGACAATTACGGCGCCTTGGACGATATTATCTGGCCAACAAGCCACAGGGCTGCCGCTGAATGGTTGGAGCTGTTCCTACAAGAACGATTCGACCAATTCGGGGCGTTCGAAGATGCGATCGCTGAGGGTGAGGAGCTGCTTTGGCATTCAGCTCTGACGCCGATGTTAAATGTGGGCCTGCTCACGCCGCACCAGATCATTGAAGCAGCGGTCCATCATATCGAACGCCGCAATGTTCCGATTAATTCAGCGGAAGGATTCATTCGCCAAATCATTGGCTGGCGCGAGTTTATGCGCGCGACTTATGAAGACCTTGGCGTTCGGATGCGCACCTCTAATCATTGGGGACATGAGCGCGACATCCCGGAGATCTTCTGGACCGGAAAAACGGGTATCCCGCCGATCGATGACACTATCCAACGGACCCTTAAAACCGGCTATAGCCATCATATTGAGCGCCTCATGGTGATTGGCGGCTTCATGTTTCTTTGCGAGTTTTCGCCGAAGCAAATCTATCGCTGGTTCATGGAACTCTTCGTCGACGCTTATGATTGGGTGATGGTGCCGAATGTTTATGCCATGAGCCAACATGCCGATGGCGGCTTGATCACGACCAAACCCTACTTTTCAGGGTCCGCCTATGTGCGCAAAATGAGCCATTACCCTAAAGGCGAATGGTGCGAGGTCTGGGACGGTCTTTACTGGCGATGGATCTGGAAAAATGCGGAGCAATTACAAGGCAATCCGCGCTGGGCGATGATGGTCTCAATGGTTCGAAAAATGGACACTGAAAAGCGCGAAAGGCACCTCGCAAACGCTGAAACGTTTCTGGCAGCGCTCTAGTCTCAAATATTGCGAGAAAGTGGAGACTGGACAGCGACCCGAACCGAAAAACTCGTTAGGGCTGCTTCGTTCCCGACCTGACCCGGTTGGCGAGGAGCTCGTCCACCGCCAGCCTCCGAGGGCTATATCGCCCCTAGGTCATCTCGTGACAAGGGGGGTGAAGCTGTTAAATCGACTTCCATGACGACTTCGAACGATATCCCGCTCGCCAGCCATCCGATCAATCGCGCCGCCCATCATCGCACCGATTCAGCCTGGCAGGAGGCCGCACTGCAACGAGACGATGTTTTGGTCTTTTTGATGCAAGGCGGCTTGCCTTTGGTCGATGCGAGCGGCCAAGGCCTGGTCTGGCTTGGCCCTGAAGTCGCGCGGCTAACCCCTCAAGAAGAAAAGATTTTTTTGGGCGAGGACAAAGCCGGAGCGCCGATCTTTGCGGTCAATATGGGTGACGGCTTCAAGCTTCACGGGTCTCTCCTGGAGGGCGCGGGCGACTTCACCGATATGCGCGCCGCCGCCAGCAGCTTAAACGCCATGCAGGCCAATCTCGCCTCGACCGCGCGCAGTCTCCTGGAATGGCATCGGGGCCATCGCTTCTGCACCAAATGCGGTCATGAAAGCGAACTTGCGGAAGCCGGATGGAAACGGGTCTGCCCGTCTTGCGGCGCCGAACACTTTCCACGCACAGATCCGGTCGCGATTATGTTGGCGACCAAAGGCGATAAAT
>JBCBDI010000290.1:0-2010 GCA_038529885.1 Pseudomonadota bacterium | reverse complement strand
GGCGGCGACTCGATCATTGCAACGGCATCAGACATGCAGCTCGGCCGCGGTGAAACGGTTGAAGATACGGCCAAAGTTCTCAGCCGCTACGTCGATATGGTCATGCTGCGCGCCAACAGCCATGACGATCTAGAAGTCTTCGCAGAAGCCGCCTCAGTCCCGGTCATTAACGGCCTCACCGATCGCTCTCACCCCTGTCAGATCATGGCAGATTTGATGACACTGGAAGAGCATGGGGTGACGCTAAAAGGGGCCCGGCTCGCATGGGTCGGAGACGGCAATAATGTCTGCTCAAGCTTCCTGCACGCGGCGCCTAAGTTTGGCTTCTCACTGGCGATTGGCACACCTGACCGCTATGCGCCGGACGATGAGGATGTCGAACTCGCCCGCCAGCTACAAGCGCGCGTCGATCTCTACGATACCGCCGAGCAAGCCGTTGCAGGCGCTGATGTTGTCATCACCGACACATTTGTCTCCATGGGCGACAAGGATGGTGACCAACGCCTGGCTGAACTCGACCCCTATGCGGTGACGGATGAATTGATGGGGCTTGCCCAAGGCGGCGCTAAATTCTTGCACTGTCTCCCCGCCCACCGCGGCGAAGAGGTCGATGCGGATGTGATTGACGGCCCAGCGTCTTTGGTTTGGGACGAAGCTGAAAACCGCTTGCACGCCCAAAAAGCCATCATGCGCTGGTGTCTAGGAAAATAGTGGCAGGCCAGATCGAAATTCTGATCGATGCGGACGCCTGTCCGGTCAAAGACGAGACCTATAAAGTCGCTTTGCGCCACCAGGTCCCGGTCACTTTGGTCAGCAATTCCTTTCTGCGGGTTCCCCCGCATCCTTTGATCAAACATGTAACCGTGAGTGACGGCTTCGACGCCGCCGACGACCATGTGGTCGAGCTCGCGCATCCGAGCAGCATTGTGGTTACCGCCGACATCTTACTTGCAGATCGCGCATTGAAAGCCGGGGCGGTGGTTATCGGTCCGAACGGCACGCCGTTTACCGAAGACTCAATTGGATCCGCCATTGCGACGCGCGCGATCATGGCCGATTTACGCGCTGGTGGGGATCAAGTTGGCGGAGCGGCGCCGTTTTCGAAAGCGGATCGATCGCGCTATCTCTCGGCTCTGGACGAAGCGCTCAATCGTTTGAAGCGCGGGCGCGGCTGAAAAGACTGCCCCCTCAAAGTGGGTCCTCGCTCAACCCCAAAACGGCTGAAATCGCTTTCGCACTTCTCGCGCCCATATCGACGAGTTCAGACTTGCTCGCACCCGATTTCGCGCGCGCCGAGAATGCGATCAAAGTGTTCGTGCCGATATGCGCGGCCGTCTCGATCTGATGCGACGTGGCCTCGGGCGCAGCCGTTTGTATGCGCTGGCGCATAATACTGTCCGTGCTTTCGACGCCAAAGCGTAGCCGGTCTTGGATCTCTTCTTCATGGGCGCTAGAGGGCGCTGTCGCATAGACCAAACAGCCAGGCGACACTTCATCATCGCGGTAATAGATGGTCAGCATGGCTTGGTAAAAGTTAGACAGCGCATCTTCTAATCGGCCAGGAGCGAGCAGGGCTGGCACCGCTTCTTCTCGGACCTGATCTCCAAATGCATTCATCGCGGCGACATACATAGAGAGCTTGTTGCCGAATGAGCGATACAGGCTCGGACGGCTGAGCCCTGTCGCATCGGACAAGTCGTCCAAAGACACCGCCGCATAGCCTTTTGCTCGAAACAATTCGACCACAGACTGCATGGCCGATTGCGTATCGATCGTGGCGGGACGCCCGCGTTTTCGTTGAGAATTCGCCATTATTGTACCATTTCGCATTTAATTCTTGACGCTCTGATAAAAATGTACGAAACGGTACGAAATTACAAGCCCTCGGAGATCAATATGCTTATCCAATCCCTCGTCTATCCTGGATTCACCACGCTCGATCTGATCGGCGCCCTGCAACCACTGTCCCAGCTTCCGGACTCGCAAACCGAAATTGTCGCCAAAGAAATG
>JBCBDI010000289.1:0-2093 GCA_038529885.1 Pseudomonadota bacterium | reverse complement strand
AATCTATTCCCGGCTGAGATCGAAAACGCCATGCTCGAACATGACGCGATTGATGAAGTCGCCGTGGTCGGCGTGCCGGACGAGAAATGGGGCGAGCAGGTGGCCTGCTTCATTCGCAGCGAAAGCGATCATGCGTTCAGCCCGGTTGAGCTGAAAGACTTTGTCCGCGAACGCTTATCGCCGCAAAAAACGCCTGCCTATTGGATCCAAGTCCAAGACTGGCCGCTCACCGGCTCAGGTAAGATCCGCAAGTTTAAGCTCGCCGAAGAGTTTGAAGCCGGTGACCACACACCTATGAGCTAGCGAGCGCATAGGACATCTGAACGCGCGTGCAGTCTCGGTCGGCTTGGCGGACGAGAAATGAATAATTCCGCGCGCGCTGATCGTGCTCGGTGATATCAATAATGAACGGGCGTCCAAGTTCGACATAGTGCATGAAGGCCATCTCGCCCTCAGTGATGCGGATCATTTCACCCGTGAGAAGCCAGCCCATCTGGCGACCGATCTCACCCATATGGGTCGAGTTCACATGATCCCCAGACCCGCCAATATAAGGATGGCCGGGGAGGAACCCGTTCGTTTTGGTGATCAGACCATTCGCGGTGAGCGGCGTGCCATGCGTGAGCGGGCCTAGAAAACACTCCGCTTCGCTTTCAACCCCCACCGCCGCTGGCGCCACGAATTCAAACCCGTCCGCATATCCAGGTTTAACGATCCGCTCTTTGGTCTCACCGCGCCAGCCCTCGAAATCGCGGGTCTTGAAGACGACGCCTTCACCGGAAAGTTTGACGACGCGCCGATCTTCAGCGTCATAGAACGCAAGATGATAGCGACGCATATCGTCGAGCGCATCGGTGGAATACATCCCGCGAACGGCCCGCCCCACTTCGGGAGATCCACACGTCCAATCAACTTCGGTGAGGGCACTCCATTTCTTCGGATCGAAGGTTCCAAGCGTCATGCCCGATTCGACGGACGCCCAAAAATTCGCGGTTTGGACGACGATTTGGTGCGTGGGCGATAAATTCAACCACGGCCAGATTTTTGAATCTTGCGAACATTCAAAGGCAACAGAGCCATCCTCGAGAACCTTGTGATTATGGGTATAAGCGTGCGGAAACGGGCTCTTCATCGCCATAAAATCGCAGAACTTTCCGCCGCTCGCAATGTCTGCCGCGAGGGCCAATCCCGCCGCCCGCGCGATTCGGTCGCAGGCTGGGCTGATCCGACGTGTTGTCAGTCCCCAAACAAGGTGCTAGGTGCCCGCTCAAGTTTCAGGACTAGGGTGCTAACACACCTTGATTCCTATTGGTTCAGACCCCGGGGCGATTTTGCCCTACAGCTAACGGACGACGCCTTGGCCGCAGCATCTGCTACCACTGCCAGTGAAGCCGCCCGCCGCTATGCCGGTGCGCTGTTTGATCTTGCTAAAGAAAAAGGGGAGCTCGCAGCGATTGCCGGCGACCTGAAGACGTTTGAAGGCCTCGCTGCAGACAGCGAAGACCTGACCCGTCTCCTCGAAAGCCCAGCCTTTGCGCGTGAGGACAAGGTTAAAGCCTTGGTCGCTGTCGCCGATAAAGTGGGCATGTCGAAAACCGCCACGGGCTTTATTGGCACGATGGCGCAGAACGGTCGCTCGGGTGATCTTGTCGGTGCCGCGAAGCACTTTGACGAGCTCTACGCCAAAGAGCGCGGCGTGAAGCGCGCGGTCGCCCGAACCGCAAAAGATATGGACGCTGACCAGCGCGCCCGGCTTGAGCAAGTGCTCGCCAAGGCTGTCGGCAGCGACGTCGAATTAGAGACGGAGGTCGATGAGGCCCTCGTCGGTGGCATTCAACTGCAGATTGGCTCAACGCTGATCGATGCCAGTGTGGCTGCCAAACTTGAACGCATGAACACCGCCATGAAGGGAGCGTAAGACGCACATGTCTATCAGCGCAGCAGAAATCTCCGGCATTCTTAAGTCGCAGATCGAGAATTTTGGCGTCGAGGCTGAAGTCTCTGACGTTGGTCAAGTCCTCTCCGTTGGCGACGGTATTGCCCGTGTCTACGGCCTCGACAGCGTTCAGGCTGGCGAGATGGTCGAGTTTGAC
>JBCBDI010000288.1:0-2180 GCA_038529885.1 Pseudomonadota bacterium | reverse complement strand
ATAGATAGATACAGTCTATGCATTTGCCGACGCTTCGCCAATTAGAGTTTCTCTGCGCCATTGCCGACCACGGATCGTTTTCGAAAGCGGCCGAGGCGTGCCATGTTACGCAACCCACATTGTCTGCTGCCATCAAAGAGGTGGAAGGCCTCCTTGGCGTGCAATTGATTGAGCGCGAATCGCGTGGCGCGTCGCTGACCCAAGCGGGCACAGCGGCCCTGGAACGGGCGCGAACGATTTTATCGGATACGGCGGATCTGGTCTCGGCGGCGCGGCAAGCCGGAGCGCCACTGTCTGGCCCTTTCCGCTTGGGGGCGATCCCAACCATCGCGCCTTTCCTGCTGCCGCGGACGCTGAAAGCGTTGCGCAAATCGCACCCGGGATTGAAGCTTTACTTGCGCGAGGATCAAACCGAACGCCTCTTGGCCGCCCTTAAAGCGCGGAAGCTCGATGCCGCCTTGATCGCTCTGCCTTGGGACGCGTCTGGGATTGAGACCATGGAGCTTGGCGATGATGAGTTTCTACTCGTCGCCCCTTCAGATCATGACTTGCTGAAATCCGATGGGCTTTCTTCTGCTGATTTGGTCGATGAAGATGTGCTTTTGCTCGAGGATGGGCATTGCCTACGCGATCATGCGCTTTCGATCTGCCGGTTGCCGACACAGCGCGGTGGGGCGGATGTCACCGCAACCAGCCT
Source organism: Pseudomonadota bacterium (assembly GCA_038529885.1). GTDB lineage: Bacteria > Pseudomonadota > Alphaproteobacteria > Caulobacterales > Hyphomonadaceae > Henriciella. The sequence continues at coordinate 1,483 of JBCBDI010000288.1, read as the reverse complement.
GCCGACTTTGGTTCATATGGTGGCTGGCGGTCTTGGTATTTCGCTGTTACCGAAGCTCGCCGTCGAAGCCGGGGTCACCTCTGGTGCAGATGTGGATCTTCGCGCGTTCAGCACGCCGATGATTGGACGGCGCATCGGGATTGCATGGCGCACAGGATCGCCGCGCGCCAAAGAAGCGCAAATGATTGGCGAGATCGTTCGCGGCGCGCTCTAGGCGGGTTCGCGATCATCCACGTGCGAGGAGAGATTGTCCGCCGCGCGGAACACGCTCTCATCTAAATCGCCTTCCCATTTGGCAACTGCGGTCGCGACAGCGGCATCTCCTGTGACATTGGTCATGGTTCGCATCATGTCGAGCAGCCGGTCAAACGGCAGGATGAAGCCAATGATCAAGGCCGCCTGCGCTTCGGGAATGCCGACCTGTGTCAAAGCGGCGCCCGAGAGCAACAGGCCCGCGCTTGGAATACCCGCGGCCCCGACAGAGACCAGCGTCGCCATGACGGCTACGAGCACGTATTGCGCAAGCGTCACTTCCATGCCCATAGCTTGCGCGCCGAACAGAGCGACCATGCCGATATAGATCGCCGTGCCGTCCATATTGATCGTAGCTCCGAGCGGCAACACAGATCCAGCGACGGCTTTGTCGATGCCGAGATTTTCTTCGGCGCAGGTGATGGTGACAGGCAAGGTCGCGGAGGAACTTGCAGTGGAATAGGCCACAGCCTGCGCGTCCGTGATTCCTCGAATGAAGGGGATGAAGGGCAGTCCCAAAACGCCTTTAATAATGACGCCGCCATAGGTGATGATGATGTGCAGGACGCAGGCAATATAGAGCGCAATCGCCAGCGTGCCGAGGCTTTGCAGAACCCCAAGCCCTTGCGTCGCCATGACGGTGGCCATCAGTGCGAAGACGCCAATCGGGGCAGTCTCCATGACAATGATGGTGACTTTCATCATCGCTTCGGACGCGCCATCGAACCATTTTCCAACCGGCTCAGCGATCTTACCCGCCATCAAAATTCCGACGCCGAACATGATGGCGAAGAAAATGATCTGCAGGATGTTGCCGGTGGCTAAGGCTTCAATTGGGTTGGTCGGTACGATGTTCAGCAGGCGATCGACCAGACCGCCGGCCGCTTCGGCTCTCTCGCGAGCGCTGTCCAATCTTGATCCATCGGCGGTTGCGAATGTCTCTGGTGACAGGCTGGCGCCTGGTCTGAAGATCGTCGCCATGATCAGTCCAAGCGTCACGGCAATGGCGGTCGTCCCGAAATAGGTGCCAATGGTCCGGATGCCCAAGCTGCCAAGGCGCTTTGGATCGCCCATGGCGATGATGCCAGAGACCAATGTGAAGAAAACGAGCGGGACGATCAGCATTCTGATCAGACGGAGAAACAGATCTCCAAGCCACTTGATCCAAGTGTTCGCAAACGCGCCGCCCGCATCAGCCCCCATGCCATAGCGGAGCCCTAATCCCACGGCC
>JBCBDI010000287.1:0-2267 GCA_038529885.1 Pseudomonadota bacterium | reverse complement strand
TTGATGTGGTTGCGCATGCGCATCGCTTGATGAATTTCATCTATGTCGCCTCGCCTGCGCGTACGCTTGGGCCAGGCGCGCCGCCGCCCGCCGCTGGATCGAATGCTTGGGCCATCGCGCCGGAAAAATCAGAGAGCGGCAACACCTTGCTCCTCGCCAATCCGCACCTGCCATGGGCGAGCGGTTTCTTCACTTATTATGAAGCGCACATTGTGGGGCCAGATTTTGAGATGTATGGCGCGACGCAGGTCGGCCTGCCGGTCATTCGCTTTGCTTTCAATCAGCGCATGGGTATCGCCAATACGGTCAATCGCATCCTCGGCTCAACCGCCTATCATCTGACCTTGCAGGATGGGGGCTATGTCTTTGACGGCAAGGTGCGCGCGTTTGAGACAGAAGAAGTGAGCTATAAAGTCTTACAAGAAGACGGGACGCTGATCGAAAAGCCTATGACCTTGCGCGCCAGCGTGCACGGCCCTGTCTTCGAGCGCCAAGATGGTGAGACCATAGCGCTTCGCGTCGCCGGGCTCGACCGACCGGGCATGTTGCAACAATATTTCGACATGCTGCGTGCGGGCTCTCACGCAGAATTCGTCGAGGTCATGCAGCGCTTGCAAGTGCCGACCTTTAACATCGTCTATGCCGATAAGGATGGGCATATTCAGTATACGCACAATGGCATTTTGCCGAAGCGCGATAGCGGCGATCTTGCTTTTTGGAGCGGGCTCGTGCCGGGCGATACGTCTGACTATCTCTGGACCGAAATTCACCCGCTTGAAGACTTGCCGATCGTTGCTGATCCAGACACTGGCTTTGTCCAGAACGCCAATGACCCGCCTTGGCTTGCGACCTATCCGGTACCGTATGAGCCGGATGATTTTGCGCCTTATATGGCGGTCAAAGGCCCGCTCAGCCTGCGCGCGCAGAACTCTGTGGCGATGCTGGTTGAGGAAGACAAAGTCAGCTTTGACGAGCTCGTTGAGATGAAACTCACCGCCGAGGCGACGGCGCTGGCGCGTTTGCTGCCCGACTTGATTGAGGCGGCTGAGGGCGATCCAGATCCAGAGGTTCAAACCGCGATCGAAATGCTCAGCGAATGGGATGGCGAGTTTGATGCGGACGCGACGGCCGCGCTTTTGTTCGAAGAGTTCATGACACCATTTGCGTCGGTGCCGTTTGCCTTCCCATATTCGTCTCAAGACAATTATGCGGTGCCTTGGTCTTTTGAGGCGCCTTTGACGACGCCTTATGGAATTAAGGACAAGTCCGCGGCTTTGGACATGCTGAAAGCGGCCATTGCCTCGACCAAAGAAAAGTATGGCGCGCTTGATCGTCCTTATGGCGAGGTGTCTCGCTTTGTGATTGGCGATAAGAGCCTGCCGGGGCTGGGCAGCTTTGGGAATCTTGGCGCATTCAATGTGATCACTTGGACCGACCCTGACGAAAACGGGATCCGCACACCGCGCCATGGCGAGACGTGGATTTCCATGGTCGAGTTTTCTGATCCCATCAAAGCCATTGGCTTGATGACCTATGGCAATTCCCGCCAGGACGGGACGGCGCATTATAGTGACCAAGTCCATATGCTGGCCGAAGGTGCGTTTCGCACGCTGTGGCTGACGCGAGATGAGGTCGAGGCCAATACGGCACGGCGGGTTGCGCTGGACCGGTAAGGGCTCAATCGAGGGGGATGCAGTCCACCATGGCGCCAGCGTCCATTGCCTCTGCATCGAGCGCGCGATGGATGAGGACGTTCGATGTCACGAAGGGTGAGAGCAAGGAGCTGTCTTGATTGCCAGCGGGCGTGACGGTCTGTTCGCCTGAATCTGAAACCTCCAAGCGGCCGCGCAGAAAGGTCTCGCGGCGGCCATTCGCGCCGAGCGGTTCGGCGAGTTTGGCGCGGAGAATGGCAGCTGGATCGGTATAGCCGAGCAAGTGATGGAGCAGCGGTTTCAGAAACAAATGCGCGCAGACGAGCGCCGAGGCTGGATTGCCGGGTAAACCAAGCACCAGCTGGTTCGGGCTTTGCGACATCCATGTGGGTTTGCCGGGCCGGACGGCGACTTTGGCGAAGAGCGGCGCAAAATCGAGGTCTGAAATGACGCGCTTCATATGGTCGTGATCGCCAACAGACGCGCCGCCGACGGGCACGAACAGGTCGGCATCTGAGGCGCGCTCGATGCGCGCGCGGATCTCTTTCGGGTCGTCCGGGGCGATGCCGAGATTGATCACCTCGCCGCCCCAGGCTTCGATCAATGCGGTGAGGG
>JBCBDI010000286.1:0-2347 GCA_038529885.1 Pseudomonadota bacterium | reverse complement strand
TTGTCCGGCTCACTGGAGGCAGGGTCCAGACTCCCAATGGGTGATCGGCTGTATCGGCTGGATTAGCATTGATTTCGCTGCCTTCGACAAATTCAAAGCCCGCCGCTGATGCGAGCGCTTTGACGAAGTCTTCATGGACATAGCCAGACGCAGCGCGCGGGTCTTGTTCGGCGCTGGATGGCAAACGGTGCTCAACGACACCGAGAACGCCGCCCGGTTTCAGAGCGGCATAGGCATCGGTGAAGAATTTCGCGGTATAGTCGCCGCCCATCCAATTGTGCACATTCCGGAAGGTCAGGACCACGTCGACACTTTCTGCCTCAGCCAATGGACCGGATTCAGCAGAAAACGCGCTATAGGACAGCGTCCCAAACAGGTCAGGATCGGCTTCATAGACGGCTTTGAAATCGGCGATACGCTGTTCGATCCGCTCTAAGCGCTCGCCTTCAAAGACATTCGTGTCCCACACGGCGGCAATCAGCGTCCCGTCGCCAGAGGCAAGATAAGGGGCGAGGATATTGGTATACCAGCCGCCGCCCGGCCAAATTTCAACGACGGTCGCGCCGGCATCGACTTCGAAGAAGTCCAGCGTTTCAGCAGGGTTCCGCCAGACATCGCGTGCTTTTTCATCATCGCTGCGCCAATCACCGCTCACCGCATCGGTCATGCTGATCGGACCAGCTGGTTCAATTTCAACCGGCGGCGGGGTTTCGGCTTCGAGGGTCTCGCTCGGGGCGTCAGTCCCCCCAGAACACGCGCTCAGCGCCAAAGCTGCTGCACCAATCAACAAAAAGGGTTTCATCAGATAACTCCAGATAAAGGGCTTGAATCAGTGTCTCCGCGTTTCCACATAGCTTGTGTCGCAGCGCTGCCAAGCAGGTTGTGACCGGAAATTCTGCCAGCGCCGATGGACGGGCCGGGAAAACAGAAGCTCCGAACCTCAAAAGCCCGGCTTCTCAAGATCGCCGGACCTAACAGTTGCTATTGAAAGGACTGTACACATGAGCACGATTGATCTGACCCCCCTTTATCGCACCATGGTTGGTTTTGACCGTATGGCCAATATGATTGACAGCGCGGCGCGCCTGGACGGCGCTCAAGGCTATCCACCTTACAATATTGAACGCGTTGCCGACGATGAATTTGCAATTGAGATCGCGGTCGCCGGGTTTGGCGAAGAAGATCTCGATATTGAGACCAAAGATGGTTTGCTGACCGTCGCGGGCCGTAAAGCACCGCCCGCCGAAGACGCTGAAGAGCGCCAATTCTTGCATCGCGGGATCGCTGAGCGCGGCTTCCTCCGCCGGTTCCAACTCGCCGATCATGTGATCGTCACCGGCGCAGAATTGCGCAATGGCTTGCTCCGCATCGAACTCGTTCGCGAGCTGCCGGAAGCCAAGAAGCCTCGCAAGATCGAGATCGGCGCCCCGCAAAAAGGCACCAAACCGAAACTGATCGAAGGCAGCGCTGACGCCGCTTAGTATTTATCTTCCTTTGAGTGTGGAAACGCCCCGGATCTGACGGTCCGGGGCGTTTTGCATAGACCTGACCTGGCGACATGGTTGGCGCTCTCAAGCAATCGACCTAGGTTTTCGCGTAATGAATGCTTTGACCATTCGCATAAGATCTAGGGAGTTCGCAGGATATGAGATTGATTAGTGATGATATCTTGGAAGATGGCGACGTCCCTGATCCAAAATTTCCTGAGATCTATCCGCGCTTAGAAGACGATTTTGAGTTTTGGAATCCAAACTCGTGGACGCGCGGTCATCCTTATGAGCTTTATGCCCGCATGCGCAATGAAGCGCCGGTGATGTGGAGCAAGATGGGCCGCAAGGGGACAGGTTTTTGGTCCGTGTCCCGCTATGATGACATCAAGACGGTCGAGCTTGCGCCGCAAATCTTTTCCTCGCAGCGCGGCGGGATCAATCTCGGTGTGCCGCCTCGTGAGCATTGGCGTCCGGAGATCTTAGTGCGCGCTGCCATGGACAATCTCATTTCCATGGATGAGCCACAGCACATGCAAATGCGCATCCAGCAGAAAGACTTTTTCATCCCGGCCTATGTGAAAGTCCTGCGGGAAAAGGTCAGCGCCAAAGTCGAAGACTTGCTCGATGACTTAGAAAAGAATGGGCCGGTGGTTGATTTTGTGAAGATCTTCTCCAACCAGTTGCCTCTCTTTACCCTCTGCGAGATGCTCGGCGTCGACGAAGAAGATCGCCAGAAAATCGTCCATTGGATGCATTATCTCGAAATGGCGAGCCAGTTCATGGCCAACCCATTCCGAACCTTCCTTGGCGAGCCGCTTTTCCCATTGCGGTTCAAAAAAGTGGTTGAAGAAATGTTC
>JBCBDI010000285.1:0-2373 GCA_038529885.1 Pseudomonadota bacterium | reverse complement strand
ACGATTACTGTTGCGGAAGTCAACGACACGCCAGTGGCGCAAGATGACTCGCTGACAATCGACGAAGACGAAGTGCTCGACATCGATTCGGCCGACTTGACGAGCAACGATGCTCCGGCAGCCGACGCCAGTGAAGACGACATTCCAAGCCTGGTCCAAGCTCGGCGTGTCCGGCAGCGGGATGTGCGTCGCATCAATCTCCGGGCGCGGCTGATCCAGCGCGGTGAACTCGCCATCTGTGACCGTGATGAAGCTGGGGCAGAAGCCGGTTACGCAAGAAAGATCGGTATTACAAGTCGATTGGTTGATCCGGCGCTTGCGGCCAAGTTCAGTCTCGACGGGCTCAACGGAGAGACAGTTCGATTTAATCGAGCAATCGCCGCAGCCCTCGCAGACTTCGGTATTGATCAGGACGCGAGTCCGGTCTGGCGCCCGCAGGCCGCGTTTTGAGCGGCGGCGCTTTTCGGTCGCGCAGATCTGGTCATAGATCAGAACCGAGACGCCCGGCGTTTCGCGCAGCTCTTTCTGAACCTTATCCAAGTCAGAGCGGTCATAGATGCGCACCTGACGCGGCAGGCCTTTGACATTGGCATAGCGGACCGGGTCTTCTGTGACGATGACAATGGTCTCGACGCCTTCCCCGTTCACTTGGGTGGCAATCTGTTGCGGCGTCTGGCCGGACTCAACCGTCTGTCCACCAGTCATGGCAACCGCGTCATTATAAAGGATCTTGTAAGTGATATTGGCACCTGAGGTGACCGCGGCGCGGATCGCCAGCGACCCTGAGTGCGAATAGGTGCCATCGCCGAGATTGACGAACATATGGTTTTCGCTGGTGGCAAAATGCTGACCGATCCAGGCAATGCCTTCGCCGCCCATTTGACTGGTCATGTCGGTGTTTCGGTCCGGCATGAAATTCGCCATATAGTGACAGCCAATCCCGGCGAGCGCGCGCGATCCTTCCGGCACCACGGTCGAGGTATTGTGCGGGCAGCCAGAACAATAATGCGGGGTGCGCACCGTCGGCGTGGCATTGGTGCGAGCCGCTTCTCCGGCCCGGCCGACACGAGCGAAATAGGCATCCGCTTTGTCTGTGTCCCAGCCTTTGGGCAGGACATACATCAAGGCTTCTGCAATCTCCGGAATGGCGATGGACCCGACCTGGCTGAGAAGCGGGCGGCCTTCGGCGTTGGTCTTGCCTTCGAGCATGGGCCGCTTCTTCTCAGGCAGCGGATAGAGCGCAGCGCGCAGCTGATCCTCGATCAGAGGGCGCTTGTGCTCAATCACGAGCACGCGGTCTAAGCCTTCACAGAAGGCGCGAATGCCGTCCGGCTCAAGCGGCCAAGGCATAGCGACTTTGTAAATCGAGACGCCGAGCTTGGCGGCCTCCTCCGGCGAAATGCCCAGAGCGGCCATGGCTTCGAACACGTCGCGGGCGGCTTGCCCGGTGACGATCAGGCCGACTTTCGGCTTCGCACTTGGGAGGATAACGCGGTCGAGTTGATTGGCCCGCACCCAGGCTTGGGCGGCGGGTAGTTTGAATTCGCGCAGCCGGCGTTCTTTTTCGAGCGGCGGATCGGCGCGGCGAATGTGCAGCCCACCCTCTGGCATCTCAAAGTCTGGCGTGACGAAGGTCATACGGTTGAGCGAGACATCGACCACGGCGCCGCTATCCATCGTATCGGCGAGCGCCGTCATCGCGCTCCAGCCTCCAGTAAAGCGGCTCATCGCGATGCCGTGCAGGCCGTAATCTAGGACATCTTGGATCGAGGCCGGATTGAGGACCGGGATTTCTGCATCCTGCATGGCAAATTCTGATTGCGACGGCAGGGTCGAGGATTTGCACATATGGTCATCACCGAGCACGGCGAGGACACCGCCCAGCGCCGAGCTGCCAGCAGCATTGGCATGTTTAAAGACATCGCCGGTGCGATCGACACCGGGCGCTTTGCCATACCAAATACCGAACAAGCCATCGCGATCGGCGCCCTGGAAGAGGCCCAGCTGCTGGCTGCCCCAAACCGCGGTCGCGCCGAGATCCTCGTTCAGACCTTCCCAGAATTTGATATTGTGCGCGTCGAGCCATTTCTGCGCGGCCCGCAATTGCTGGTCATAGCCGCCCAGCGGTGAGCCGCGATATCCGGAGACGAAACCGGCTGTATTGTGCCCTGCTTGAGAATCGAGCCGTTGTTGATCAAGAGGCAGTCGGACAAGAGCCTGAATGCCGGTCATGTACGCTTTGCCCTCGACAAGATCGTATTTGTCGTCCAGCGTGACTTCTCGATGTTCCAAAGCGCACCTCTTTAGTGTATCTATTTGGACACTTATCCCAACAATCTGCCGAAAATGCTTGCCTTGTTTGCGCAAAATGGG
>JBCBDI010000284.1:0-2391 GCA_038529885.1 Pseudomonadota bacterium | reverse complement strand
CGCATGAGATCCTTGCCTTTCGCACATTTGCCCGCCGGTCGAAGATTGCCGGATCCGCTTCGTCTGTATAGGACAGGATTTGCGGAACCGAAAAGACCATGGCTGAGAACCGATCTAGTACCTTGAAAACCGACAGACTTGAGGCGGCGTGGGCTGGACGTACAGTTGCATTGGTTGGGTTGATGGGCGCCGGTAAGTCCACTGTTGGACGCCGCCTGGCCGAGCGCCTGGGCCGCGATTTTACCGATAGCGATGATGAGATTGAAAAGGCGGCAGGCCTCTCTGTCTCTGATATTTTTGCGCTGCATGGCGAAGAGGAATTCCGCCGGGTCGAGCATAAAGTGCTGACCCGCTTGTTGAATGGCCCGCCGCATATTCTGGCAACAGGCGGCGGCGCTTACTTGAATGAAGATACCCGTGCCCTGATGCGCGAAAAGGCTGTCACGATCTGGCTGAATGCGGACTTAGAGACGCTTTGGAAACGCGTCTCGCGGCGCACCCATCGCCCGCTCTTGCGGCGTCCTGATGCGAAGGAAGTGCTGGCGGACTTGTTTCAACAGCGTCGTCCTATATACGAGCTCGCGGACATTACGGTGCCGAGCGTAGATGGCCCGCACTCAAAAACCGTCACCGCCATTATAGAGGCTCTGGAGACATGGACGCCGCAACCCTCATAGATCCGACCGCTGTCCGCGTTGAGCTCGGTGAGCGCAGCTATGATATTCTCATTGGCGACGGCTTGGTAGCGCAGGCAGGAGCTTTGCTCACGCCATTCCTGAAGCAGAAACGCGTTTTCGTTTTGAGCGACGCGACGGTTTGGGGCCTGCACGGCGAAAGACTAACCGGCGCCTTGTCCGAGAGCGGCATTGAGACGACGCAAAAAGTCCTTCCGGCGGGCGAAAGCACAAAGAACTGGGCCTTATTGGGCGAGGTGCTCGACTGGTTGCTTGAAGGCGGCGCCAGCCGCGATGATGTGCTGCTGGCCTTTGGCGGCGGCGTGATTGGCGACCTTACCGGCCTGGCGGCTTCTTTGATGAAGCGCGGGATGCAATTCGTGCAGGTGCCAACGACTTTGCTGGCACAAGTCGATAGCTCTGTTGGCGGCAAGACGGCAGTCAATTTTAGCCAAGGCAAGAACCTGGTCGGAGCGTTCTATCAGCCGCGTCTGGTGATCGCCGATACGGGCCTGTTGAAAACACTGCCGGTGCGAGAGCGCCGGGCGGGCTATGCTGAGATTATCAAATATGGCCTGATCAATGACCGCGCGTTCATTGATTGGCTCGCACAGCATGGTGACCGCGTGCTGGCGCTCGAGCCAGATGCAATCGCTCAAGCGGTGGCGGTGTCGTGCCGCGCGAAAGCCGATATTGTTGCGCAAGATGAGCAAGAAGGCGGCGTTCGCGCGCTGCTCAATCTCGGGCACACTTTTGGCCATGCCTTAGAAGCGGCGAACGGATATGGCGCTGAATTGCTTCACGGCGAAGCAGTGGGTACCGGAATGGCACTCGCCTTGCGCTATTCTGCACGGATCGGACTGATGGATAGTACCGATTCAGAACTCGCTGCGTGTTTGATTGCAAAGTCGGGTCTCGAAACGGAACTCTCAAATCTGCCGGGCGGCCCCTATCCCGCCGAAGCGCTGGTCGATGCCATGATGCAAGACAAGAAGGCGCGCGGCGGACAAGTTCCCCTGATTCTTGCAAAGGGCCTCGGACAATCCTTTATCTATCCAAATGCAGACCTGGCTGACGTTCAGGCATTTTTACAAGAGGAGCTGCAAAAAAGCTGATGATTATCGGCACCATTCTGACCGTATTGGTCCTCATAGGCATGTCTGCCTTCTTCTCCGGATCCGAAACAGCGCTGACCGCGGCAAGCCGCGCGCGCATGCACCAGTTTGAAAAAGACGGCGATAAGCGCGCGACTTTGGTCAATAAATTGATCTCTGACCGCGAGCGTTTAATCGGCGCGATCTTGCTCGGCAATAATCTGGTCAACATCCTCGCATCTGCCCTTGCCACAAGCCTTTTCGTGGGTCTTATGCCTGGACCCAGCGGGGTCGCAACGGCCACAGCAATCATGACTGTGCTGGTCCTGGTGTTCGCCGAAGTGCTGCCTAAGACTTACGCGATTACACGGCCGGATAATATGGCCCGGTCGGTCGCGCGGCCGATCTCATGGCTGGTCGCGGCGGTGAGCTGGATCGTGACGGGGATCCAAGCGATCGTGAATGTCACGCTGCGCATTATCGGCGTCAAACCGCCAGATGATGCCGTTACCGCCGAGGATGATATTCGCGGGACAATCGACCTGCACCATTCTGAAGAAGGCCTCGACGCGAATAAACGTCACCGTCTGGTTGGCGCGCTAGATCTCAAAGACATGACCGTC
>JBCBDI010000283.1:0-2492 GCA_038529885.1 Pseudomonadota bacterium | reverse complement strand
CGAACTTCGGTTCTGGCGCGGTGAAGATCACAGGCGCGCACGATGAAAACGATTATGGCGTCGCCCAGCGCAACAAAATCCCGATGTATCGCCTGATGGACGAAGTGGCCGCCATGCGTAATGACGGCGCACCCTATGCAGAGACGGCGGCTGTTGCGCGCGAAATTGCGGCTGGCCGTGAGGTATCCGCAAACGAAGTCGACGCGCTCAATCTCGTTCCTGACGAATATCGCGGTGTGGATCGCTTCGAAGCTCGCAAGCGCGTGGTTGCGGATATCGACGCAGACGGATTGATGATCGCTGTCGAGGACAAGCGCATCATGCAGCCGTTTGGCGACCGTGGCGGCGTGGTGATCGAACCGATGCTGACCGATCAATGGTATGTCGATGCGGAGAAACTTGCCGCCAAGCCGATTGAGCAGGTGCGCGATGGCACGATCGAGATCGTCCCCAAGAGTTGGGAGAAGACCTTCTTCAACTGGATGGAGAACATCCAACCTTGGTGTGTCAGCCGCCAGCTATGGTGGGGTCACCGCATTCCGGCTTGGTTTGACGAAGACGGCAAAGTCTATGTCGCTTTGAGTGAAGAGGAAGCTTACGCCCAAGCTCGTCATTCCCGCGAAAGCAGGACCCCGGATCAAGCCCGGGGTGACGATATTAAATTGGTGCGTGACCCTGACGTCCTAGACACCTGGTTCTCCTCCGCGCTGTGGCCCTTCGCCACGCTTGGCTGGCCGGACAGCTCCCCTCCCGTCACCCCAGCGAAGGCTGGGGTCTCAAGCGGCAGCGCTCAAACGCCTGAGATGCCAGCCTCTGCTGGCATGACGATGTTGGAAAAACACTTCCCCAACAATCTGCTCATCTCCGGCTTTGACATCCTGTTTTTCTGGGATGCGCGGATGATGATGATGGGCCAATACAATATGGGACAAGCGCCCTGGCCCAAGCTATATCTGCACGGCCTTGTCCGCGCGGCGGACGGCGCGAAAATGTCCAAGTCGAAGGGCAATGTCGTCGATCCGCTCGGCCTGATTGACCAATATGGCGCGGACGCGTTGCGCTTCTTCATGGCGGCGATGGAAAGCCAGGGCCGCGACATCAAGATGGATGATGAGCGGGTCAAAGGGTATCGCAATTTCGCGACGAAACTTTGGAATGCAACCCGTTTCTGCCAGTCCAATGGCATAGGTGCGAGCGATACTCTCGCTGCGCCAGAGGCACGGTTGGCCGCGAACCAATGGATCATTGGCGAGGTTCAACAGACGGTCGAAGCGCTCGATGCCGCGATGGCAGATCTGCGCTTCGATGCGGCGGCGAACACGATTTACCAGTTCACCTGGTCGCGTTTCTGCGATTGGTATCTGGAGCTTGTGAAACCCGTGTTTTCATCTGAATCCGCTCGCCCTGAGCCTGTCGAAGGGTCGGGTTCAGATGCCGCGCGCACTTCGACAAGCTCAGCACGAACGGCAGCACAGGAGTGGTCGCCCGCCGCCGAAACGCGCGAAGTCGCCGGATGGGCGCTCGACCAGATCCTCGTCATGCTGCACCCGTTTATGCCTTTCATTACGGAAGAGCTCTGGCATGCGCAGGGCGCGCTCAACGGCCATGATCGTTCGGATTATCCGCTGATCACCGCCAAATGGCCCGACCCGCGCGCCAATGTCAGCAAGCCCGCGACCGATGCGATTGACTGGGTTATTGACCTCACCACCAGCGTCCGCTCAGCGAAAAACGAGCTGGGCATCCCGCCCGGCGCGAAACTGGCGGCGTTCCTGCCGATTGCGTCAGAGCTTGCCAGCAGCACCATCGAGCGGTCCTCCGCCGCGATTGAACGGCTTGCTCGCCTGACGCCTGTCTCACTGGGCAACGCGCCCGATGGCCCGGCCATGCAGGTGACGGCAAAGGCAGGCGGGGTCAGCGATGTGTTCATAATCCCGCTGGAAGGTATAATCGACATCGCCGAAGAAAAGGCCCGGTTGGAGAAGGCTCTCGCCGCTTCGCAGAAAGAGGCGAAGTCGCTCGAAGGCCGCCTCGGCAATGCGAACTTCGTCGAACGCGCCAAGCCAGAAGCGGTGGAGAAAGCCAAGGCGGACTTCGCGCATCACTCAGCAGAAGTCGAGCGCTTGCAAGGCGCGCTGGAGCGGTTGGGGTGACCAACAACAAACCGTTCGGGCTGAGCCTGTCGAAGCCCTGCACTTCTTTTTTGCGGTCAGTGCGAAAGAAGAGCAGCCCTTCGACAAGCTCAGGGCAAACGGCATTGAGTAGATTGCGCGCCCATTTCCTACTTCGCGCATCACTCGGCAGAGGTGGAGCGGCTGAAAGCGGCATTGGCGCGGCTCGAGTAATGATCCGGAGAGCGTGGGTGGAATTTCCTACGCGTCTCAAATCTGCCAAAGCGGGTCAATGATGCCACAGGATCGACAAATACAGCCCCGTGCACGTGTCCGTCCGGTGCGGTTTTTGGTCTATTCACGGCAACTGATTTCTTGCCG
>JBCBDI010000282.1:0-2524 GCA_038529885.1 Pseudomonadota bacterium | reverse complement strand
CAACCTCGCGCCGGACGGCCCGCGCAAGGTAGTAGGTGTTGGAGATCGACACGTCGCATTCGCCCGAGACCAGGCCGCGCAATTGGTCGGTATCGCCGCCTTGGGGGTTGCGTGCCATGTTGGTAACAATGCTCGTCGCCCATTCGCCGGCGGCCTCGCTGCCATAGCGGTGGATCAGTTCGCCCATCAAAGATAGATTGTAGATATTGGACGAAGACCGCACGCAAATCTCGCCGGCCTTGTCTTCGCCTGCGAGCGTGTCCCATGTGGCGAGGTCTTCAGCGTTCCAGCGGGCAGGGTCATAAGCAATGCCGCGCAGACGCCGCGCCATGCCATGCCAATGGCCTTCGGGCTCGCGATAATTTGCTGGGATGATGTCGGTTAGGGTTTCGCTCAGAAGCGGCTGAGTCAGGCCCGCCTCCTGGAAACGCCACAGGCTGCCCGCATCGGCTGTGATGATCACATCCGCCGGGCTCATATCGCCTTCTGCTTTCATCGTTTCGATGAGTTGGTCGGCTTTCGCTTCACGAACATCGATGTTCACGCCCGCCTGTTCTTCAAACATGGCAAACAAGGCTTTGTCAGAATCATAGTGGCGTGCCGAGTATAAAGTCAGCGTCGGGATCGCTTCTGCAGCCTCAGGCGCATCATTGGTTTCTGCGGGGTTTGAACAAGCCACGACTGCTCCAACGAGCAGGCTGAGGCTGGCAAAAAGACGGGTCCGTTGGATCATGCGGGGGTTTTGACATAACTGCGAAGCGTTCGCAACGAGGTATTGTGCCCCAATTCCAAGCATTTGGTTTGAGTCTTGCATTAACTCTTACTCGAAGTTTGGACTCCTGCCGATTCGCTGTTAGCTTTCGCTAACTCGCAGATATGGCGGGACATAAAAAGTCTAGGTGGTGGGGACCCGTATGAAAGAAATCATACTCGACTTAGGACCGGTGAATGCGGTCGATGACACAGCCTTCGAACAGGCGATTGAGCAGCTTGCGGCCTGGCATGAGGAACGCGTTCAGCAAGGCTGGCAGGAACGGGACGCTCCGGACTTGATGATCAAAACCGTTGCGGATGCTGCGGGTGAACTTCGAAAAGCTGTTATTTTTCAAAAGCAAGAATGGGCCTCGGCCTTTCTCAGCTTCTGGGATCGCGCAGAAGAGCTTAGCTAAACAAGGCTGATATGCGCGAAAGCGCTGGCGAGGGGGCGCAGGGCTGCTAAACAACCCGCATGTCCCGTGGTCACCCTTCTATCCAATCTATAGTCATTGTCGGCGCCGGCATTGTCGGCCTTTCGTGCGCATTGGAGTTCGCGCGCCGCGGCGTTCGCGTCTCTCTTTTTGAGAAAACGTGGCCTCCGCGCGGAGCGAGTTGGGCTGCGGCGGGCATGCTCGCGCCGGCGTTTGAGGCAATTGGTGTCGAGGGCGGACACAGAGACCTGTTCCAGCTGTGTGATGCTGGGGCGCGGGCGTGGCCACAATGGGCGGAGCGACTTGAGCGCGAAAGTGGGCTTTCGTCCGGCTATGATGCAACACCGTCTCTCGCCGTTGCTTTAAATGCTGCGGACGCCGAAAAACTCGCCGCCGTCGAAGCAGCATTGCGCGATCATGATCAGCCGCCTGAATTCTGCACCGAGCGTTTGGGCGAGGTCGAACCCACGGTGACCACGAATGCGCGCGCCGCCTTGCTGCTGCCAAGCGATGGCCAAGCCGACAATCGCCTCACATTGAACGCACTGTTGAAATGCGTAGAGCAAGATCCGCGGATTGAGGTCAAAGTAGAGCCTGTCCCACTGACGTATAGGGACGGCGAAATCGATCATGCCGGGCATAACGCCACGCTTTTAACTGCCGGGTGGCAAACCGGTGCAGTGGCAGTCGACTCCAAAGGCCAGACATTGGCGATGAAAGCGCTCGACCCGTGCTTGGCAGATGTCGAACCGATTAGCGGACAGATGTTGTCGGTCGAAGCCATTGAGGAAGGACCGAAAACCACGATCCGGTCGGGGCACATTTACATTGTTCCGAAGGCAGACCGTATCGTGATCGGCGCGACCAGCGAGCCGGGCCGGGTCATCACCGCGCCAGAGGTCGATCAGATCGAAACCCTGCGTCAGCGCGCGATTGAGCTCTGTCCGATCTTGGCGACGGCACCCGTCCTGGAGCGTTGGGCGGGTATTCGCCCCGGCCTGAAGAATCACGCGCCGCTGCTGGGCGAGACCCGCATCGACAATCTCTTCGTGGCTTCCGGCCATTATCGCAATGGGATCTTGCTCGCGCCAATCACGGCTGAGATCATGGCGGATCTCATCTTAGACGGGAATGCTGGCGCTTTGGCACGCGCCTTTGCACCAAGGGCAGCGCTTACCACACAGATGTGACGCCTGGTCAGAGTGGACGCAGATTTCATTGCGGCATAGATCTTCGGCGATAGGAGATTTTGCATGCACACGATCGGGCGTCACATCTGTGTGGTAAGCGCTGCCCTTGGTGCAAAGGCGCGTGCCAAAGCGCCAGCATTCCCGTCT
>JBCBDI010000281.1:0-2534 GCA_038529885.1 Pseudomonadota bacterium | reverse complement strand
CCAGCGTCGATTGCGCAGGCCAATGGCAAAGGGCGTCTTCGCGCCCGTCGGGCCGGTCCATTCATAAAAACCACTGACCGGAATGAGACAGCGTTTGTGCCGAAAAGCGCCGCGAAACGTGTTCGACGTGGCGACGCCTTCGCTGCGGGCATTGAACGTGGAGAACTTCTTTTCCTTGAGCGGTTTGCGCCACCAGCTCGGGACGAGCCCCCACATGGCCGGGGCCAGATGGCGTTCGCCTTGTGGCACGACCTCGTCTTCAAAAGCGGTGCGGATAATCGGCGCGATCTGCGTGGGCGCGATATTGTAAGCGGCTTCTGGCGGGTCGATCCCGGCATATTCGAACAGGTTGAGATAAAAGCTATACTCTTCCCAACTGACGCCATGTCTGAAAAACCGTCCGCACATTGGCCGCGTCCCCTCTGGTGCTAATCGGTGCGTACGACGCGGTTCGGGTTCATGATGCCGTCTGGATCGAGCGCCGCTTTGATGGCTTTCATCGTCTTCGTAGCGGCTGGCGGGCGGATGGTTTCCAGCTCATCGCGTTTCAAGCGGCCAACGCCATGCTCAGCGCTGATCGAGCCGCCAAAGCCCATCGCTTGGTCATGCACGATCTGCGTGATCTCAGCGGCATGGTTGGACAGAACCGGCGCAGCTGCCCCTTTGGGCTCGCAGGCCGAATAGTGGAGATTGCCGTCCCCGACATGGCCGAAGGCGATGATTTCCGCGCTCGGTGAGACCTCGTGAATGGCGCTCTGAGCGGCATCCAGGAAAGCAGGAATTTGCGAGACCGGCACCGCCACATCGTGATTGACCGCTGTCCCATAGGCGCGCTTGGAGAGGGGAATACTCTCGCGAATGGTCCAGAAGGATTTCGCCTGGGTGAGGTTCTCGGCGATCACAGCGTCAGCGGCGAGCCCGGCTTCGAACGCCGATTGCAGAGCGAGTTCCAAAGTCTCGCGGGCGTGCGCCTCACTCGCCATGGAGATTTCACACAAGACGCGCCATGGAAGGTCCGATGGATTGGGATCGCGCACGTCTGGCATTTCTGAGCGCACCATATCGATGGCATTGGCGGGGATGATCTCGAAACTCGTCACCGTGTCGCCAGCATGGTCTCGGGTGAGGGCAAGCAATTCGACCACTGCCGCAGCGCTCTCACAACTGATCCAAGCGGTGGCGCGCGCAACTTTCGGGAAGAGTTTCAGCGTCGCTGCGGTGATGATGCCGAGGGTGCCTTCAGCGCCCGCAAACAAGTGTTTCAGATCATAGCCGGTATTGTTTTTTCTGAGGCCCGACAGCCCGTCCCAGATCTCTCCGTCAGGCAGCACCACTTCAAGGCCGAGGATTAAATCGCGCATCATGCCATAGCGCAGCACCGCGACCCCGCCGGCATTGGTTGAGATCAGCCCGCCAATCGTGGCCGTGCCTTCTGAGCCGAGCGAGAGCGGGAAGAGGCGATTGGCTTCATCGGCGGCGTCTTGGGCTTGGACCAGCGCGGCGCCGGCCTCAATCACCAGTGAGTTGTTGAACGCGTCGACGGAGCGCACGGTCTGCATGCGGCGCATCGAGATCGTGATCTCTCCATGCGGCGTGCCCGCATCGACCAGGCCCGTATTGCCGCCTTGAGGCGTGATCGCGACGCGGTACTTGCGGCAGAGTTTGACCAAGTCCGACACTTGTTGCGTCGACGCGGGCAGGGCGAGAAACGGTGTGTGACCTTGAAACGTCCCGCGCCAAGGCGTGGCGACGTCTTCCAGGCTCTCTGCGTCCATGCGCCAGCCTTTATCGCCGAGCAGCGCTTTCGCGTCGCTTAGAAAATCAGATGAAAGGTCCATGGCTGCAGCATACGCCTATTTCGCGGCGCGCGTAAGCCGGTCATTTATCCCTTCGCCGAGGCCGTGATTGGGGATCGGGGCGACGGCGATCCGGTCATATTTCTCATCCAGTTCGCGGAGCATGGCGAACAGGTTGGTCGCGGCTTCTGTGAGATCGGCCCTCGGTGAGAGATTGAGCGTGGCCTCACCTTCGCCAAAGCCGAGATAGGCCTCTCCGGTGTCCGGAGTGTCGACATTGAGACGGAGCTTCGCGCTCGGCGCATAATGGCGCAGCAGCTGACCAGGAGAGACGGGCGCGTTCGGGTCGAGTTCTGGCCGAACCAGGCCGGGCCAAATGGCTTCAATGGCGTCGGGGGCGAGCGCGCCAGGCCGCAGCAGGGCCGGGCGATCGCCGCGCGCGTCGATGATGGTCGACTCGATCCCGGCATCGCAGGTGCCGCCATCAAAGATAAGGTCGAGCTTATCGCCCATGTCGGTCAGCACATGGTCGAGCGCGGTTGGGCTGATCTTACCGCTTGGATTGGCGGACGGTGCGACGAGCGGGCCGCCAAAGGACTTGATCAGCGCCTCAGCGATCGGATGGGCGGGCATGCGCAGGGCAATGCTGTCTAAGCCCGCGCGGGCGAGATCGCATATCGTACCCGTCGGGGCGACCTGGACGACCAGCGTCAGCGGCCCCGGCCAATGCCGCTCCGC
>JBCBDI010000280.1:0-2553 GCA_038529885.1 Pseudomonadota bacterium | reverse complement strand
CGCTGGCAACGGTCAGTACGACCATGCCCTGCCAGAATCGATTGCGCGCAATACGTCCGTTCGGACTGAACAATAAGCCGCCCATGCTCACCTCCTGATTGTGTGAGGCACGCTAACGGAATTCATCTCGCTTGCAACAGGCTGCGCGCGTCTCTTATTCGAACTCGATCATGATCGCATCCGCTGCCACGCTGTCTCCAGCTGCCACATTGATTGCTTTCACGGTGCCATCGGCTTCAGCGCGAATGATGTTTTGCATTTTCATCGCTTCGACAATGCAAACGCCCTCGCCTTCTTGCACCGTTTGGCCAAGCTCGACA
The DNA here is from genome assembly GCA_038529885.1 of Pseudomonadota bacterium. Classification (GTDB taxonomy): domain Bacteria; phylum Pseudomonadota; class Alphaproteobacteria; order Caulobacterales; family Hyphomonadaceae; genus Henriciella. The sequence goes on along the minus strand of JBCBDI010000280.1, from coordinate 2,233 downwards.
TCGATTGAGACGACCAGTCCAGGCATTGGTGAAATGATCAGCTTGGAGAGGTCGGGCTTCTCTTTTTCCGGCAAGCGTTTGTGGAGATCCGCTGCCATGGGCGTGCACACCAGCACGTTCAAACGTACGCCGCGATGACGGACCAAATAGCCCTCTGTTTGAGGCGCAACTTTCACTGCGATTGGCTTGCCATCAAGCACGCCTTCCAGTAGCGGCTGTCCAGGCACCCACTGGGTCACCAGCGTATGCGTTTTCTTCCCGATTTTGACGCTCGCTTCGCCGCCGCCAAGCTCGAGCTCAATCGGCACATAATCGTCGCCGAGCACGACAACCCAATCAGATCGCAGATCTTCAATCGGCGACATCCGATCAGAGACTTGCGCCGCGCGTTGGGTCAGCACCCCGTGCACATAGGCTGAGGCGACGGTCAGCATGGCCTTTTGCGCTTTGGTCGGCGCCGTGCCTTGGAAACCGTCTGGGAACTCGTCCTTGATATAGGCCGTGGTGATATCGCCAGAACGGAAGCGTTTCTCGTCCATGACGGCGGCACAGAAAGGCATATTGTCTTGAATGCCCTCAATGTGGAACCGGTCCAGCGCTTCAGCTTGAACATCGAGAGCCTGGTCACGGTTTTTGCCATGGGTGACGAGTTTCGCGATCATCGGATCGTAGAACATAGAAATCTCGTCGCCTTCGCGCACACCGCTATCCATGCGGACGGTACCGCCGGCGAGCTTGCCTTCCACAGGCGGAATGAAGCGTTTGAGGCGTCCAATGGATGGCAGGAAGTTGCGATACGGGTCCTCAGCATAGACCCGGCTTTCAATCGCCCAGCCATTAATCTTGAGGTCTTTTTGCTTGAGGTTGAGCTTCTCGCCATAAGCCGAGCGGAGCATTTGCTCGACCAGGTCGACGCCGGTGATCATTTCCGTCACTGGGTGCTCCACCTGCAGGCGGGTGTTCATTTCCAAGAAGTAGAAGCTTTTGTCTTTGCCCGAGGCAACGAATTCAACCGTCCCAGCGCTGTCATAGCTTACAGCTTTCGCGAGCGCGACGGCTTGCTCGCCCATCTTCTTCCGGGTCGCCTCGTCGAGCAGAGGAGAAGGCGCTTCTTCGAGCACTTTCTGATTGCGGCGCTGGATCGAACATTCGCGCTCAAACAGGTAGACGCAATCGCCATGCTTATCGCCCATGACTTGGATTTCGACATGACGCGGTTCGAGAATGAATTTCTCAATGAAGATCCGATCATCGCCGAATGAAGCGGTGGCTTCGGCTTTCACCGCCGGATAGCCTTCTTCGACATCCTTATCATTATACGCGATCCGGATGCCCTTCCCGCCGCCGCCCGCAGAGGCTTTGATCATCACAGGATAGCCGATCTCTTTACTGATCTTCACCGCTTCCTTGGTGTCATTGATGAGGCCCATATGTCCTGGGACGGTGGAAACACCGGCATCGGCGGCAAGCTTCTTAGAGCTAATCTTGTCGCCCATCGCCTCAATCGCGTGCGGATTCGGCCCGATGAAGACGATCTTCTCTTTTTCCAAACGCTTCGCGAAGTCTGCATTCTCTGACAGGAAGCCGAACCCTGGATGCACTGCTTCAGCGCCCGTTTGTTTCACCGCGTCGACGATCTTATCCATGACAAGATAGGATTCTGCTGCCGGTGATGGGCCAATATGCACCGCTTCATCGGCCATTTCGACGGCCATTGAGCCAGCGTCCGCATCTGAATAAACCACGACCGTTTTCACGCCCAGGCGCCGACAAGTCTTGATGACCCGTACCGCAATTTCTCCCCGGTTCGCGATCAGGATTTTATTGAACATTTATACTGCCCCGTGCGTGATTATTCCCTATTTCGCGCCGGGCTTAGAGCGCGTGAAAGCGATTGTCGAGCTTTCCGCTTGGTTAGAACAGCAAAAACTCGCCAGGGAAAACAGTCCTAGCCGCCAAATGGATAAAGATATGGATGGGGTGCTTTAGGCCGCAGCGGCGATTCCATGCGAGAAGCCAGGTGCCTCAGCTTCCAGGAATGCGATCAACGCTTTTTCCGCCGGGCTGACCTCGCCATCCGCTTGGACATTGGCGAGCAACCACTCATTTTCGGACGCTGTCACGATCTCAGCCTCGCGCGTTGCCGCATCCGCCGCCGCCATGCGCGCTTGCTCGGCTTTCTTAGGATCATACGTCACCGAGGCGAACCATTCTCCAGAGAGGAAAGACGCGC
>JBCBDI010000279.1:0-2606 GCA_038529885.1 Pseudomonadota bacterium | reverse complement strand
CGCAAGAATCTCGTCAAACGGTTCGTACGGCACTTTATAGAGGCTCGGATCCATGTCCGCGCCAAACATGCCGACAATGCGATCCGGCCAATGCAGTTGATACAGGTCCACATAATCGGTTTGCAGGCGTTCTAGGCTCTTAAACAGCGCTTCATCGACCTGCGTTTTGGTTTGGCGGGTCCAGTCTAGTTCATCATTGCGGGTCCAAAGCATCTTCGAGCGACCGACAATTTTCGTTGCAAGAACAACGTCTTGCCGCCGTTCCGTCTTTTGAAGCCAAGTTCCGATAATGCGCTCAGTAGAGCCTTGGGTCTCAGCGGAGGGCGGGATCGAATACATCTCCGCCGTGTCCCAAAAATTCACGCCGCGCTCGAGCGCATAATCCATCTGGGCGTGGCCTTCAGCCTCAGTATTTTGCTGGCCCCATGTCATGGTGCCGAGACAGCATGAACTGACCTGCAAATCGGTCCGTCCAAGCTGCCGCATCTCAATGGTCATAAGTGTTTCCTCAATCTTTGATCTGGTAAAACGATAGGTAGCGAAACCGCACCTGACCAGGCCGGTTTTTCTTGAAAAGCGATAAAAATGACCACATAATATAGGCAATCCGCGCGCTCGTGCGCGGGCCTTTGAAAAGAGGAAGCTATGAACGACTTCAACACGTCTATCGCCCGAGGTCGGTCGATGGATGCCAGTGTGGATGCTGGCCTTCGAACCTTTATGCTCGGGGTCTATTCCAAGCTGACCATCGGTATCGCCATTGCGGGTCTTCTCGCATTCGTCGCAGGCACCGTGCCTACGGTTTATAATTTGGTGTTTAACACGCCGCTCTATTACCTTGTCGCCTTTGGTCCGCTCGCGATCATTCTGGGATCGATGTTCTTCATGAAGAATCCGAGCCCAACCGGCACAGCGATTATGTATTGGTCGCTGGTCGTGCTGATCGGTCTCGGCATGGGCGTCTATTTTGCCATGGCCAGCACGGGCATGTCCTACTCCACCGCCGGTGGTATTAAGCAGGCTCTGAATTATGCGACCATCGCCAAAGCCTTCTTCATCACCGCGTCAGCCTTTGGGGCGCTATCGCTCTGGGGCTATACAACCAAGCGTGACCTTAGCGCGATTGGCAGCTTTGCCATTATGGCATTGTGGGCGCTTGTCGCCGTCGCTGTGATCTACATGATCCTGCCAATGCTCGGCATATTGGAAGCCTCTTCCGGCATGGAATGGCTGATCTCTGGCGGCTTCGCGCTGCTCTCTGCAGTCCTCGTGGCCTGGCAGACGCAAGAGCTGAAAGAAGGCTATTACCAGTTTGCTGGCAATGAGCGTGGCATGGCGGTGATGACAAATTGGGGCGCCCTCAATTTCTTCATCATGTTCGTCAACATGTTCCGCTTCGTCCTGATGCTCCTGGCATCGCGCGAATAACGGATCTATCCACGACTAAATCAAAGCCCCGGCCCTGTGCTGGGGCTTTTTTATTTGACCTCTTGGATGGGCTCCGTATTCTGGAACATCTGCAGAACATGGTGGGAGGCGATCATGCAAGAGGCGACGACAGACACCGAGTTCAGTCCCGGCGCGGCCGCGATCTCGCGCGGCGTGCTGCGGCTTTTATCGGCGCATGGCTATGCCGGCGTGACCGAGATGACCCTCGCCAATGGCCGCCGCGCCGATGTCGCCGCGATTGGGCCCGGCGGCGAGATCACCATTGTCGAGATCAAATCCTCGGTGGCCGACTTTCGCAGCGATCAGAAATGGCCGGAATATCGCCCCTTCTGCGACCGCTTCTATTTCGCCGTCGACCATGATTTCCCGCAAGATCTGATCCCGGACGAGACTGGCCTCATCATCGCAGATGCATTTGGCGGCGCGGTGCTAAGGGAGCCGGAATGCGAGAAATTGGTCGCCGCTCGGCGCAAAGCGGTGACGTTGAGATTTGCCCGTCTCGCTGCGGCGCGTCTCTGCCAGCCTGTCATTGCCTAATATGCCCTCTGGACTCTCCGCCCATTCAAACCTAGCTGCGCCTGCATGAGCCACGCTTATCCCCTCGGTAAAACCGCGCGCGACGCGTTGAAGAACGCCTCAGAGGCCGCACGCACCCGCTATGAAGCAGAAGAACTCGCCGACGGCGTCATCATCCAATCGCTCGAGACCGAATGGCTGACACCCAGCGAAAAGGATTTGCCGAAATTCTTAGAACAAGCCGAGACCAATCCGGGCCATGGCTTTGTCCAGAATTACGAAGACGGCTCCGGCAACACGGTCCTCGCGGTCACCTATTGGAAGCTTGGCAAGGCGATCAAGAAAGCCAAGCCCAAGCCAAAGCCGAAAAAGATCGCTGACACGCCTTCAACCGACGAGGACCACACAGACGACCTCTATTTCCGCTCCGGCCGCACCAAGAAAAGCCGCCGCAAGCGTTTTGTGGATCCGAACCAGATGGATCTGTTTGGAGAGAAGAGCGCGGAATAGGGTGGACGCGCGCGCACCCATGGCGGTGCAGAGTGGCGACAATTGCAGTGTGTTTTTTTCCAGGCCCAACCTAATTCATAGATCATCGACGGAGACGCACGCGCCATTCGTTGAATTGGTCCACACTCAAC
>JBCBDI010000278.1:0-2690 GCA_038529885.1 Pseudomonadota bacterium | reverse complement strand
CCAGCACGGCCAAATAGCGCGGCGAATGCTCCAAGAGTTTGCGGCGATACGCGTAACCATCCATGCCCGCTTGATCGGCGAGCTCATCCACAAAGCTCTCAATAAAAAAGCCATGCTGGGTATGGTCGACCGAGCGCCACGGTCCAAAGCGGATATGATGTTGCACGTCGGTATAATGGATCAGCTGATTGTCGATCTTGTAGGGAATTTGAGACGCTTCCGGCGGATCATGCTTTTGGGTGAACAAATTGTCCCAAGAGACCGGCATGCCGTCCTCGTCCAGACCCGCCTTGAAACGACTGACCGAGGCCGGGCGATACCAGTCTTGCTGGGTATCTTGTTCGCGCGACCAGATCATTTTGACCGGGTGATCAAACTCGCTGGCAATCTCAACCGCCATGAGCGGATAGTCCGGATTTGAGCGCCGCCCAAAGCCGCCACCGAGCAGGACATTGTGAACGGTCACGTCCTGCTTCTTCACATCATAAGCGCCGGCAATCTCATCGCGCACTCCAAGCGGGTTTTGTAGGCCGGACCAGAGATCAATCTGATTACCGCGCACCCAAGCCGTGGCATTCAGCGGCTCCATTGCAGCATGCGCAAGGAAGGGCACGGAGTATTCGGCCTCATAGACGCGCGCCGCCCCTTCGGTTGCGCGGCGCGCATTGCCGATCGCGACATCTTCTTTGCCCTTAGCGCCGGCTTCATCCATAGCGGCGCGCATCTGATTGAAGATGTCATCTTGGTTAAGCGTATCTGCGCTGGTCTCGCTCCAGGTCACATCAAGTTGGCGGACCGCGTTCTCAGCCTGCCAATAGCCGTCAGCGATGACCGCAACGAAGCTGCCTTTGTCGAGAATTTTGATCACGCCAGGCAAGTCAGCCGCATAGGTCGTATCGACGCTCACCGTGCTCGCTCCGAGCACTGGCGGGCCCATCACAGCGGCATATTTCATATCTGGCAGATCAACATCGATGCCAAACTCCGCCGTGCCGTCCGTCTTGGCGGGGATATCAAAACGCGGCAGCGATTTGCCCATCAGCGTATACTGATCCGACGTCTTCAGTTCTGGCTGCGTCGGCGGGGCATATTTGCCCGCTTGCTCGGCAAACGCAGCATATGGCGCAGAGCGGCCATTTGAGTCGTCAAAGACCATGCTCTTTTCTGTGCGAAGCGATGCGGCTGAAACGTCCCACTCCTTTGCCGCCGCTTTTACGATCATCTCGCGCGCCGCCGCGCCCGCGATCCGCATACCGCCCATACCGGTAAAGCGAACAGCCGTGCTGCCGCCCGTAATTTGCAAACCCATCGACTGGGCAATCCGCAAGAAACCGCCATTCAGCGAGTCTTGGACAAAGCCTGGCACTTTCGTGTCGCCCATCAGGAATTCACGGCCGAGCGGATAATTGGCGTAAGCCTCGTGCGCTGGGGCTTGTTCGAACGTGACCTTTTCCCAGTCTGCATCCATTTCATCAGCCAGCATTTGCGCCATCGAAGTGAACACCCCTTGGCCCATTTCGCTGTGCGGGACGATCGCGGTGATCGTATTGTCCGGCGCGAGCTTGACCCAGACATTGACCAGGGTCTCGCCCTCATCGGTCATCATGCCCGCGAGTTTCGGGGCGCGGTGACCTTCACGAATGCCAACGCCGACGGCCAGAACGCCGCCGCCCATTACACCAGCTGCGATAAAACCTCTACGAGTCCATTTTCCCATGACCGGCTCCCTTATGCGCTGGCGGCTGATTTGATCGCGGCGCGGATCCGGCCATAGGCCCCGCACCGGCAAATGTTTCCGCGCATGGCGGCATCAATATCTGCATCGCTTGGATTGGGATTGTCACGCAGTAGAGCAACGGCGGACATAATTTGCCCCGACTGACAGTAGCCGCATTGCGGAACTTGATGCTCAATCCAAGCCGCCTGCACTTTATGCTGCGTGCCATCGTCGGCAGAAACGCCTTCAATAGTCGTGATTTCAGCGCCCTCAACGGCGACAAGAGGCGTTGAGCAAGATCGCACCGGCGTTCCATCGAGATGCACAGTGCAAGCCCCGCACTGAGCGATGCCGCAACCAAACTTCGTGCCGGTTAGCTTTAACTGCTCGCGCAAGACCCAAAGCAGAGGAGTGCTCGGGTCCGAATCGACAGCCTGCTCCTCTCCATTCACGGTGAACCGAGTTTGTGCCATGGACGCCTCCTTATCGCTGAACGTTTTATATATTATTCAGTACATGCATCCGAAGCCCCGTCAAAGTAAAATCTTTCGTGAGACAGGCGAATTTCGCAGCTCAATGCGGCCCGGCACCCTTCACACGGGCATTGCCAGCGCGGACCACCGCTATAAGAGGTCTGCATGACGCAAATCGGTCTTTTCACGACACATCTTCAACAGACCCTCCTGCCGAGCGGAACGCTCTTAGATGAGCTCGCCGACGCGGTTTGGATGATTGAAGACGGCGATCAGGCCGGACATGATTGGTGTGAGCACGAAGGCTATCCGGGGTATACATCTTATGCGTCGCTCGATGATTTGCCCGATCGCGCCCCGGCCTTTGCGGACCTTGTGACCGTTGAGACCAGCAAGTCTGTAGGAGAGGCGATGGACGCGCTAGAAGCTGCCGTTGGTGGAGCAGGTGCAACGGTTTTTGCCAGGATCGACCATCAGAAAGGCGCGCGAAGTGTTGATCT
>JBCBDI010000277.1:0-2721 GCA_038529885.1 Pseudomonadota bacterium | reverse complement strand
AAGCTGCGCTTGATCACCTGTCCCTCCGAGCATGCAAAGGCCGACATTGTCTCTGAATTTGAGGTCGATCCTGATCGGATTTTCCCGATCCCATTGGGTGTTGATCAAGCGACGTTTCGCCCGGCAGACGACGTGCCCCGGGCACCTGCACGGATCATCACGACAGCCAGCGCTGACACGCCGCTCAAAGGCCTGCACATATTGGTTGAGGCCTATCATCAGATCCTTCAATCGGTGCCGGACGCAGAACTGGTCGTGATTGGCAAACTGCGTAAGGGCCAAGCGCGTAAGATGATTGAAGCTCTGAACCTTGAATCACGCGTTCAGTTCAAGAGTGACCTTAGCCGCGAAGATCTCGCGCGTGAGTTTCAATCCGCCACCGTTGCTGTGACGCCATCCCTTTATGAGGGTTTCGGCCTGCCGGCTGCCGAGGCGATGAGTTGCGGGACGCCAGTCATTGTCACCGATGGCGGGGCGCTGCCGGAAGTGGCGGGCGAGGCAGGCTTGGTCGTGCCTAAAGGTGATGCGGGTGCCTTGGCGCGCGCTGTGACGGAGTTGCTGCAAAACCCGGCGCAACAAAAAGCGGTTGGCGAGGCGTGTCTCGCGCGCGCTCAATCTCGATTCAATTGGGACCGGATTGCGCCCGACTATCTCGCCTTTTTTGAGCAAGCGATTGCTGCAAAATGCTAACGGCGCGTCTCAAACATCTGGGGCTCAAGCCTGGAGACCGCGTGCTCGACCTTGGCTGCGGCGAGGGGCGACATGTGCACGGGCTGTATTTGATGGGCGGGCTGAACATTATCGGCGTCGATCTCGACGAGCCCTCGCTAAAGAAAGCCCAAGAGGGGCTGGGCACGCTTCCCAAACATGCAGGCGAAGACGGCGGCAGCGTCGCCTTTGAGACCGGCGACGCAACGGCTTTGCGCTTCGAAGACGATACGTTCGACGCGATCATTTGTTCCGAAGTGCTCGAACACTTGCCAGACTATCACGCCGCGCTTGCAGAAATGCGCCGCGTTCTCAAACCCGGTGGCAAACTATGTGTGTCGGTGCCCCACGCGTGGCCGGAACGCATTTGCTGGCAATTGGCGCCGCCGCCGCATGGCTACGCGTTCGAGCCGGGCGGGCATATTCGGATCTTCGACGAGGTCGACCTGAAAGTCTCTGTCGAGCGGCATGGGTTTCGTCTCGTCAAACGTCACCACGCGCATGGCATTCACGTTCCCTATTGGTGGCTGAAATGCGCTTTCTGGAATCGCGAAGATGATCATCCGCTGGTCAAATCTTATCACAGCTTTCTGGTCTGGGATTTGATGAAGAAGCCTTGGTTGACCCGGGCCTTGGATACGATCCTCTCCCCGGTCATGGGCAAAAGTCTGGTGCTCTATTTTGGGGGCGCAGAGAGCCGCTAATGGATGGTTCGTTCAAGACTGATTTCAATCCAATCGCGGTGGAGCTCGCGCCTGCGGTCAAACGGATTCTCGACATTCAGACGGACGAAGGCGCGATCCCCTGGTTTGAGGATGGGGCTTGGGATGCATGGAACCATACCGAAAGCGCGATGGCTTTGTGCGCGATGGGCGAAGACGCCGCTGCGGCCCGCGCTTATGATTATCTCGCCACGCATCAACGCCCAGACGGCGCCTGGTTGGGCGACTATGGCAACGCGCTTCCCATGGTCGACCGTCTCTATATCAGCCGCGAACCGGCGCCAGCGGTCTTAGACTCGAACTTCTGCGCGTATCCTGCCGTCGGTGTTGCTCACTATTTGCTGTCGACAGAAGATGAAGTGCGCGTGCGAGACTGGTGGCCGATGGTCAAGCGAGCATTGAACTTTGTGCTGACGCTGCAGCGGCCAGACGGCAGCATCTGTTGGGCCGCGGAAGCCATGGGGACGGATGAAGAAGATGCACTGCTCGCGGGCAATGCCTCGATTTTGAAAAGCTTACACTGCGGGCTTTATTTGGCACGCCGGATGGACGATCCGCAGTCCGCTTGGCAGGCCGCTTATGATGCGCTTTTGCAAGCGATCCGCGAGCGGCCCGAGCGTTTTGACCGGCGCGGCCAGGGGGGGCGATTTGCGATGGATTGGTACTATCCTGTCCTCGCGGGCGCGCTCGAACCGGCCGACGCGCGCGCTAGGATCTTAGAGCGGTGGCGCACTTTCGTGCCCGATACGCTTGGCTGTCGATGTGTGGAAGACGAACCTTGGGTGACGACGGCGGAAACAGCCGAATTGGTGCTCGCGCTCCTCACCGTGAATGAACGCGATTTCGCTGCTGATTTGTTTGAAAGCCTTGTCGACCTGCGGGATGAAACCGGCGCGTTCTGGATGGGATGGCAGACCGAGGAGCAGATTTTCTGGCCGCAAGAACGCCCAGCCTGGACACAAGCGGCAGTCATTCTCGCGGCTGATGCGCTAGCCGGGAACAGTGCGGCGAGCCAGCTTTTGATTAAGCCGATAAACTAAAGGCGGGTCAGCAGGCGCAAACTTCCAATCGCGGCATCCTCGACGAATAGGTCGGACGCGAGCGCGCGTTGATAGATTTCAAAGGGCGGGCGTCCGCCGTCTTCTGGGTTTGGGAAGACGTCATGTATCGCCACGGTGCCTCCCGGCATCACGTGCGGGGTCCACCCCCGATAGTCGTTGAGGGCATGCTCCATTGTATGTCCGCCATCGATGAAGAGAAAACTGAGCGGGGTTTGCCTGAGTGCGGCGAT
>JBCBDI010000276.1:0-2729 GCA_038529885.1 Pseudomonadota bacterium | reverse complement strand
AGCGGCGGAAGGCCGGATGGATGCCGATCAGAAGAAGCGCAGACGCGAACAGTTCTGCAGTGCCGATCACGTATTGGCTGAACAGGCCGGTTTGGGCAAAAAGGCCATCGGCGCCAAAGCTCGCCGCCCAGTCATTCAGCTTTCCGAAGATGACTTGTGTTTCAGGCGCATTGGTGAATTTGAAACGCAAACTGTCGAGGAAAACCAGCGAGGCGACGCCAGCAATCGCATGCGGCGCGTAGGTTTTGATCTTTGCGAAGAGGCCGGTTTTTTCGGCCGCGGGGGTGAGTGTTTCAGTTAGAGTTGTCATAAGTCCCTCCTTGGTTGGTGACCTCTACTTACGCGCGCCATTCATCACTTGCGAACCACGTCTGTGTGAGGCTTAGTCACGTCGGTGTGAGCGTTTTGTGAGCCATTGAGAGACGCACGAAAAAGGGCCGCAGGCGGACCTGCGACCCTCATCAGAATCGACAATAAGAGGACTCAGTTTGGACTAAGCGGCGACTGTTTCGCGCTTACTTTTTGGCGTCCATGCGTGTTTCTGAAACGCTTCGTTCACGGGTGTTTCAGCGACATGGTTTGTATAGTTCGAAATCACTTTCAGCGCGACGCCGAGAATGACGGCGAGGACCGCGCTTCGGTCATATCCAGCCTCCAAAAATGCGTCCACGTCCGTGTCAGACACAAAGCCGCGATCAATGACGACTTTCTTGGTGAAGGTGCGAAGCGCTTCGAGTTTTGGATCGTCAATCGGGCGATCTTCGCGAACCGCGTCGATTACAGAAAGATCAAGGCCGGCGCCTTCTGAAATTGTTGTGTGGGCTGCGACACAGAAATGGCACTCATTCTCGACGCTCGCCGTGATGGTCACGACTTGCTGCTCGAGCGGCGACAAGCCAGTTTTGCCAAGCTGGTCGGAAAGTTGAGTATAAGCATGAAGAACCGCTGGGTTTTCTGCAAACACGGCGTAGAGGGATGGGACAAAGCCCATTTTCTTATCCACACCAGCGATAAAGTCGCGAGCGCCCTCTGGCGCGGTCTCCGGGGTGTGCAAGGTAAAATCTGCCACGATAGGCTCCTTTAAATTTTGATGTCGGCGGATGGGGTTTGCCGTCGATGCTGCGTAAATGGCCCATGCCCCCCTTTTGTAGAACTGGGAGAGGTTCCATATGGGTCATGCAATTTTCGCATAGGAGCTGATGGGCATGGATCGAATTGATGCGATGAGACTGTTTCTGCGGGTCGCTGACGCAGGCAGTTTCTCACGAGCGGCAGCAGATCTCTCAATTGGACAGCCGACCGTGTCACGCCGGATCCAAGACTTAGAACACCAAATCGGCGCCGAACTGTTCCACCGCACAACGCGGGCGCTGTCACTGACCGAAGCCGGCCAACGCTTCTATTCCCGCGCGCAAGACATTCTGTCTGAGTTTGACGATGCTGAAGCCGAAGCCCGCGGTCTCGATCAAGAGCCGGTGGGCATGTTGCGGGTCAGCGCGCCGCACTCGCTTGCGCAACTCGTCATCACACCGACGGTCGCGCCTTTCCTCGAAAAATACCCCCATATCCGCATGGATATGATGACCGATGACACCTATACCGACCTGGTCACGGAAGGCGTCGATGTCGCGTTTCGCTTAGGTGAGCTGACCGATAGCGCCCTGATGGCGAAACGCTTGCTGGTCGCCTATCGCGGGATTTGGGCATCGCCAAAATATGTCGAACAATTCGGCTCACCAGACCGCCCAGAAAGCCTGAAGGATCATCAGGGCCTCGTCTTCCGGCAATCACTGCAGGGCCAGCAATGGACGCTCAAACATGTCGAGACCGGCGAAGAGCATCGGATTATGATGGATGGCCGGTTCCGCGGCTCCTCAGGCGACACGCTCTTGCAAGCCGCCGTCGATGGGCTCGGCATCTTTATCGGCCCGGATTGGCTCGTCTGTTCACAAGTGCGCGCGGGCAACCTGGTTCGCATCATGCCGGAATGGCGCGGCGCGGACCTGCCGCTTTCGGTGGTCTGGACCGGCGGCAAACTGCGCGGCAAAGCGCGATTGTTTGTCGAGCATGTACAGGAGGCGCTGGGCTCTTTGGAGAATGTGGGGAGCTAAGGGGGCTTGGAGCGGTTCGTCATTGTCATCCCGGAAAGCGCATTGCGCTTATCCGGGACCTAGCAACTGATCGATTCATCCCCTGGGTCCCGGATATTCGCTGCGCGAATTCCGGGATGACAAGAGAGAGGTATCGCCGGACCTATCACCTACCCCGCTTGAACGCTGGCAATCCAATCGTCGACTTGGCGCTCCAAGATGCTAAGCGGCACAGCACCGCTACCAAGAACCACGTCGTGGAAGGCGCGGATGTCAAACGCGTCACCGAGCTCAGCTTCAGCTTTGCTCCGCAAGTCTTGGATTTTCAGCATGCCGACTTTGTAGCTGGTCGCTTGTCCGGGAAGGACCAAATAGCGGCGAACTTCTGAGCGGGCTTGGGCCTCGGTAATAGCCGAGTTTTCTTTGAAATACTCAACCGCTTGGTCCTCGGTCCAGCCCTTGGCGTGGAGCCCGGTGTCGACCACCAGACGGATCGCGCGCCACATTTCAGACCCGGCGCGGCCAAAGCGTGACAGCGGATCTTGATAAGTGCCTGGCATCTCAATCGCCAGCCATTCGGTATAGAGCGCCCAGCCTTCAATATAGGCGGTGAAACCAGCCTGGGTTTGGAAGGTTGGT
>JBCBDI010000275.1:0-2791 GCA_038529885.1 Pseudomonadota bacterium | reverse complement strand
AGATTGGTTTCAGCGCCGCGCAGCTTTAGCTCTGCCTCATGGCGACGCGTGTTCAGGCCCGAAATGCCTGCGGCCTCTTCTAAGATGCGACGACGGTTTTGCGGCTTTGAGCCAATCAGTTCGCTGATTTGGCCCTGGCGCACAAGCGATGGCGAATTGGCACCGGTCGAAGCATCCGCGAACAGAAGTTTGATGTCTTTGCCGCGAACGGTACGGCCATTCAGCTTATAGCTTGAGCCTGCGCCGCGCTTAAGGCGCCGCATGATTTCCAGCGTATCTGAGCTGTTAAACTCCGGCGGCGCGGTCCGGGCACTATTATCGAGCACCAGCGTGACTTCTGCGAGTTCGCGCGCCGGACGGCCAGCGGCGCCAGAGAAGATCAGGTCATCCATCTCACCGCCGCGCATGGCTTTGGCGGAATTGGCCCCCATGGCCCAGCGCATGGCTTCTAGGAGGTTAGATTTCCCGCAGCCATTCGGACCGACAATACCGGTCAGGCCTGGGCGGATCGGAACGGATTCAGGATCGACGAAGGACTTAAAGCCAGCAATTCGGAGTTCTTTTAATTGCATGCAGCCCCCAATCCTTTCCTATTCGCTCGCCGTTTCGCCGAGCGCTTCGTCCAATGCTGCCGCAAAGACGATAGGTGAGACGCGGACATTATTGTCCATCACTTCGCCATTCAGGAACAATGTCGGTGTTGCCGATACATCTTTCGCATCAGCTGCCGCGATGGATGCGCGGATCGCGTCGCGATTCTCTTCTGAGTCGAGACAGGCTTGGAACGCTTCGTCGCCTTCAATCCCGTGATTAGAGGCGATTTGCTTCAAAGCCTCGACGACCGGACCGCCTTGTCGGGCGAGCGTGAGAATGGCGTCTTGGCGGACGAACAGCTCGTCCAGGACGTCATAATAGTTCTCTTCCGGGGCGCAGCGCGCGAGCATAAAGCCTGCCACTGTGACATTCGCCGGTGCGGTCGGAAACTCACGGAACACCATCCGTACTTTGCCGGTATCGATATAGTCCGCCTGAATGGTCGGCATGATCCGAGTGTGAAAGTCGAGGCAGGCAGGGCACGTCCAGCTGGCATATTCGATCAGCGTTACGGGCGCGTCGGGATCACCGAAAATGACATCCTGCAACACGACTTGGTCGGCTGCGGAGCCTTGAGAATCGGATGCCGACTCACCTCCGTCCGAAGACGAACCACAAGCCGCTAAAGCCAGAGCTGCAGCAGCCATTACAGCGCCGCGACGGGTGAAACGAAGCATTCTCATAACCTTTCCTTAACAGTCTGAGTCGCAATGGTTGCCAAGAAGTTAACGCCATTACGGCGACGAAACGAAGCCTATTCTGAGGCTGTTTCGGGCGCGCGCTCAATGCCGAGCTTCGCGTCGAGGATCGCGCGCATGCCATCGGCATTGCGCCACTCAAAGCCTTGTAGCTTCTCACCATCGACGAAAACAGTCGGGGTTGAGTTCACGCCTTGGCTGTCGCCTTTCATGACCGACTCGCCGATCGCATAGGTCACGTCCTTATTCGACAGACAATCCGTAAAGCCATCGCCCTCAATACCATAGCTGGACGCGAGACTGCGCAGCGCGCCTTCAATGTCGCCGCCGGAGCGGGCGAGGTTGAGGATATTGGTCTGCGCCTGAAAGAGGTCGTCAATGGCATTGTAATAATTGGCTTCACCGGCACACCGCGCGAGGGCAAATCCGGCGACGGAGATGTTCGCAGGTGGGGTCGGGAATTCACGGAAGACAAATTTCACTTTGCCCGTCTCGACATATTCGCTTTTCAAAACCGGAACGACATCCGTGTGGAATTGCAGACAGGCGGGGCACGTCCAGCTTGCATATTCGACGACCGTCACCGGCGCATCATCTGCACCGAGCGTGATGTCGGTGAGGGCAAGGCCGCCTGACTGTGTGGGGTCCCCCTGTGCATTGCCCGTATTGGCCGCGCCGCAAGCTGTCAGGATGATGGCAGACAAAGCAGCGGCGGCTGCGCGACGGGTGAAATTGAGCATGTGGGGACCTCTTTCGGAGAGATTAGAATGGAAGGGGGGGCGGGTCTTCTGTATCATCTATTTCGGGTTCAGCGGTTAGCACGGCTTCGCCAAGGGCAACAATCGCCTCCCGCAGATTTTTGTCTTCAATTGATTGTGCGCTGGCGATCAGCGCATCTTTTTGTTCGGGCGTGAGTGGGATGGTTTGTGTCTTCGCGATGGGCTTTGTCGTCCCGATCGGTCCCTGCAGAATTTTAATCGCTGTGATGTCGCCGCCAGCGGCGACTGAGACTCGCTGACGGATCATTTCGCTCTGATGCTGGACGAGGCCTGCAGCCGCCGGGATCACCATAAGCGTTAAACGACGCCCGCCTTTGGCAGGGGTGAGCTTTTCCGGTCGACACAATCGGGCGAGTTGTTCGCCGACAATCTCGCTCCATTGGACTTTGATCCGGCTCAGCGTTGCGCCTTTTTTCGGAAGCGCTTTTCGGGTCAGCCGCATGGCGGCTTTGCCGATCGTTCCAGGGCCTGGGTGCACGGGCTTGGCTTTCGCGTAACGGAGCTTTATCCGAGCGCGGGCTTCTTCCAGCGGATCGAGGCTTGAACGTTTGACCATTCACGTCACCTTGCCCGGCATGAACATGGATGAAAAGTTACACTTTGCAGATTTGCCAGCGCATCTGCTGGATTGGTATCGCCAAAGCGCGCGGCAATTGCCGTGGCGGATCGGGCCAGGCGACCGCGCACGCGGGATCAAGCCCGACCCATATCGGGTCTGGT
>JBCBDI010000274.1:0-2801 GCA_038529885.1 Pseudomonadota bacterium | reverse complement strand
GAAGACGCTGAATATGACCTTCGTTTGGTTCAAGCGGGCGGCAAGATCTTCATGGATGCGGATATTCGAATTGGATATTATCCACGTGGACGCTTAAGCGCACTTGCCCGACAGTACTTCAATTACGGAAAAGGGCGGGCAAGAACCTGCCTCAAACATGGTCAAACTCTCAAAATAAGACAGTTTTTACCCGTCGCGCTCGTTCTGGGATTGATCTTCAGTGTACTTTTGGCCGCGGTTTCACCTGTTTTCTTGGCGCCAATCGTAATATATACAGTCACATTGGTGGGTGTGTCGTTAGTTATGCTTGTAATCAAGAAATCTTTTTGCGGCCTGTTTTGCGGTCCAGTACTTGCAGCAATGCATATCGCTTGGGGATCAGGATTCCTGAAACAAACGATCACGACGTGGGCAAACAAGAGTTTATAAGAAATGTCTCAGAAAGTTAGCTTGGAGCTATTATCCAACGGCCGCGACGCAGTCGACGGCGGGCAAGATCAACTATTTGCGGATCTAAAATCGGTCATTCTACTGGCCATTCGCCGGATCGTCGTGATTAGCGTCACGGCTGCGCTCATTTTTGGGGCGGTCGCGTTTGTCACACTGACCCAAACGCCGATTTATAAAGCGACAGCCACGGTGATCGTGGACAGTCGCCAAACCAATGTTATCGACCTGGGCGCTGTTTTAAGCGGCGCCGCGCTCAACACGGCGGTGATCGATACCGAAGTTCGAGTGATCGAGTCCAAAGCGCTATTGGCGCGGGTCGCTGAAAAAGAACAATTGATCCTGGAACCAGAGTTCAACCCGTATCTTCCGGTGGAAAATTCATCGGGACCGCTCGATTGGATTATGAACATCCTACCAGGGGGCGGCGATGATATGGCGGACCTGCCTCCGCCGACCGAAGAGGATATCCAAGAAGCTATTCTCGAGAATTTGATTGCGCGTTCGAGCGCGAACCGGATTGGCACCACCTATTTGATCGATGTCACCGTTTGGAGTGAGTCTGCTGAAATGGCGGCGCGCCTCGCAAACTCGATCGCCGAACAGTATGGCGTTGAGCAATTAGAGACCAAACTTGAAGCCACAGAGCGCGCGACGCGCTGGCTCGCCGATCGCGTGGATGCTTTGCAACAAGAAGTGACGACCAAAGAGACAATGGTCGAAGACTTCCGGAACGCGTCCGGTCTGATCACCGCGCAGGGCGCGACCCTAACGGAATCTAATATCGCAATGCTCCAGTCGGAAAAGGTTCAGCTCGAAGCGAACCTCGCGCGGTCGCGAGCCCGTTATAACGGGATGCGTCGCCAGCTTAACAATGGTGCCGGCGCTGATGCGCTGGGCGAAGTGCTCGACTCTCCGGTTGTTGCCCAGTTGAAAACCCAGCTCGCGGAAGCTCAGCGTAAGGTCGCCGAACTCGAAGCCACCTATGGTCCGCGCTATCCAGCGCTCATGGCGGCTCGAAACGAAGTGGCGGACTACACCACGCAAATCGATTCAGAAGTGCGCCGAATTGTTGAGAACCTGCGCGTGGAAGTGGAAGTCGCTGAAGACCAAATCGCCGGTCTGCAAGGGCGTATCAGCTCCTCGCGAGCCCTGCTTGTGCGCAACAATAGCGCGCAGGTGCGCTTGAATGAATTGGAGCGCGATGCTGAGTCGAGTCGTCTCATTCTCTCGGAATTTGTGCAACGCTTCCGCGAAACGCGCGAGCAAGATGAACTGGTCGAGTCGGATGCCCGCGTCCTGTCGGGTGCAAGTGTGCCGCTTTACCCATCATCGCCGCGCAAAACACTGAATTTCTTGATTGGGATCATCCTCGGTGGCCTGTTTGGCTTCGCCCTGGCGATCTTGCTGGAGATTTTCGATAATAAAATTCGGTCTCTTGAAGAGATTGAGCGTAAGTTCGGAATCCCTGGCATTGGCTCGGTCCCTTACATCAAATCGCTTCGGATTCTCGGATTTGGGGTCAAAGACCCAGGCGAGTTCTTGGTTCACAACCCGCTATCTGCGTTCGCTGAAAGCATGCGCTTCCTGCGCGCCTCGATTGCGATCGCGCAAATGGAAGATGATACCAAGACCGTCACCGTGACATCGGCCCTGCCGAATGAAGGTAAAACCAGCGTGACGCTGAGCCTTGGCCGGATGTCAGCGCTGTCGGGCGATAAAACTCTGATCATCGATGGGGACTTCAGACGCCGTCAGCTGACGACCTCTGCTGGGATCTCTCCAGACAATGGCCTGGTTGAGTATCTGATGGGCGAGTGCAAGCTCGAAGATGCGATCTACAAAGACAAGTTTACGGACATGGAAATGTTAGCGCTGAAGCCGGAAGGCGAAGGTATCCATGACGTCTTCGGATCGCGTAAGTTCGATGATTTGCTGCGCCAATTGAAAGAACAATATGATCTCATCCTGATCGATACGGGGCCGCTGCTCCTGATGGCTGAGGCTGGCATTATTGCGAGCAAAACAGACAAAACGCTGATGGTCATTCGCTGGCAAGGATCGCGGAGAACTGCGACACGGCGAGCGCTTGAAGTTCTCAAGAGCATGAAGACCGATCTGCTCGGTGCCGCGCTCAACATGGTTGACCTCACGCAGCATCGCCACCACTCAGAAGAGTCGGCGCGCTCTAAAGGCTACGGTAAATATTATACCAAAGATCAGCGTATTCATCTTTTCCTGCTTGCGATTGCCGAAGCCCAGCCAAGTCCAACGCGGATCTTTGGTATAATATTTACCGTACCCTTTAGAGCGCGCCGACTCTTCTGAGTGGTGGCGATGCTGCGTGAGGTCAA
>JBCBDI010000273.1:0-2823 GCA_038529885.1 Pseudomonadota bacterium | reverse complement strand
AGCAAAATTGATAATTACAAGTCAAGCTAAATAATTAAATACCGCCGCCTGTTAGCTTGTCTAGCCAAATCTCTCGGTCCCGTGTATGGCGCGCGCAACGATAATCTGCGCTTTGAAAGCCCCTCCCGATGACTGAGCCAACATCCCTTCGCAATATTGCGATCATCGCCCACGTTGACCACGGTAAGACGACCCTCGTGGATTGCCTGTTGAAGCAGTCCGGTACGTTCCGCGAGAATGAAGCCACGTCCGAACGGATGATGGATTCCAATGATCTCGAAAAAGAGCGCGGGATCACCATTCTGGCGAAAACCACCAGCGTCGTTTGGGGCGACACGCGGATCAATATTGTTGATACCCCCGGGCACGCCGACTTTGGCGGTGAGGTCGAGCGGATCCTGTCTATGGTCGATGGCGCGATTGTGCTGGTCGATGCTGCAGAAGGCCCGATGCCGCAGACCAAATTTGTGGTCTCAAAGGCGCTTAAGATCGGCCTCCGCCCGATTGTTGCGGTGAATAAAATCGACAAGCCGGAACGCCGCCCAGACGAGGTGATCGACGAAGTGTTTGATCTCTTCGACGCGCTTGGCGCTGATGACGATCAGCTTGATTTCCCGATCCTCTATGGCTCGGCGAAGAATGGCTGGATGTCGACCCAATATGAAGAAGAACGCGGCGACATGTCCGAGCTGTTCGACCTGGTCGTCCAGCACGTGCCGGAGCCCAAAGTCGAAGAGGGTGCGTTCCGCATGCTTGCGACGACCATTGGCGCCGACAATTTCCTTGGCCGTATTCTCACCGGACGCGTCAGTTCAGGCACGGTAAAGCCGAACCAAACGGTCAAAGTGCTGGCCCGCGATGGCTCGCTGGTTGAGACCGGCCGTGTCTCGAAAGTGCTCGCTTTCCGCGGCCTGCAGCGCGAACCGATTGAAGTTGGTGAGGCTGGCGACATTGTATCGATATCCGGCCTGCAAAAAGCCAACGTCGCGGACACGTTCGTCGATCCGAGCGTCGATACGCCGATTGAAGCTCAGCCCATCGATCCCCCAACGCTGTCCATGACCTTCCGCGTCAATGATAGCCCGCTGGCCGGCACCGAAGGCGATAAAGTCACCAGCCGCGTGATCTGGGATCGTTTGCAGAGAGAAGCCGAAGGCAATGTCGCGCTAAAAGTTGAGCGCTCGACCGATGCTGAAGCTTTCATCGTGTCTGGCCGCGGCGAGCTCCAGCTGGCGGTCTTGATCGAAACCATGCGCCGCGAAGGCTACGAGCTTGGCGTTTCGCGCCCGCAAGTCGTCTATAAAGAAGGCGAGGCCGGTGAACGGCTCGAGCCAATCGAAGAAGTGGTCATCGACGTAGATGATGAGTTTTCCGGCGCAGTGGTGCAGAAACTGTCTGAGCGCAAAGCCGAGATGGTTGAGATGAAACAATCTGGCGTTGGCCGCACGCGGATGGTCTTCCACGCCCCAACGCGTGGTTTGATCGGCTATCAAGGCGAGTTGATGACGGACACACGTGGCACGGCCATCATGAACCGTGTCTTCTTGGAGTACGCTGAATATAAAGGGAAAATCCAAGGCCGCCGCACCGGCACGCTGATCGCGATGGACAAAGGCGAGGCTGTGGCGTTCGCGCTCTGGAACCTGGAAGATCGCGGCCCGATGATGATCCATCCGGGCGACAAGGTCTATCAAGGCATGATCATTGGCGAACACACCCGCGACAATGATCTGGAAGTGAACGTCCTCAAAGGCAAAAAGCTCACCAATGTCCGCGCCAGCGGTTCGGATGAAGCGGTGCGCCTGACCCCGCCTTTGCAAATGACGCTTGAGCGCTCCCTCGCTTACATTGCCGATGATGAACTGGTCGAAGTGACGCCGGAGAGCATTCGCCTACGCAAGGTTCATCTTGACCCGCATGAACGCAAACGCGCCGCCAAAGCGGCGAACGCTTAAGCGGAACGCCTGGAAAACGAGCAACCCCTACGTTCGGCTCGAGCAATGCCTTCCCCTTGCCATAAGTTGCTATTACATTCGGGATATGAGTCTTTACTCGCATCCGGGTGCGGGATGGTCGGTGCGCCATTGGCGGCGTGAGGATTATCCGCAAATTGAGGTGATCTTTCGCGATTGCCTGAAAGCGTTCCCTTGGCGGCGCGCGGAGCGGGATGAGATTATTCGTTTGCGCCAATCCTTGTCGGCAAATGTCGCCTTCGTTGCTGAAGAAAAACAGGCCGGTGTGGTCGGGTTTCTGACCTTGGAGCAAGGTAAAGCCTATGTTCCGCATGTCTTCGTTGATCGTGACTGGCGCCTTTGCGGTGTGGGGAGCGGTTTGCTGCAAGTGGCCCGAAACTTTGTCGGGCGGCCGCTGCAATTGGATGTCGACGTCCAGAATGAAGCTGCCATCGAAGCCTATACCGCCCTTGGCTGGCGCGAACGCGCTCGTGTTGGCCGCGATCGCAATGAACAGGTCAGGCTGGTCGGTCCGTAGAGGCCTGTAAGTTTTCCTTCGCCAAAGCCAAAGCCGTAGCTATAGTTGTTTCAACAGGACGATAAGGGGTGGTCCTGAGGAGGTGACACATGGTGATCTGGTGGATCTTACCAGCGCTGGCGGGCGTGGTCGGGCTATTGCTCAGCTTTGCCGGGATTGGCCGCTTAATGAAGCTGCGTCTCATGGCCGGTGGGCTTCGGTTCTTATTTGGGCTTGGGTTTTTGGGCGCGGCCGGTGTCGGCGTGCTCGCGGGGCTTAACCTGCAGACCTATAAGGCGTTGACCAAAGAGCGGGATGTCGCTGAGATCTCTTTCGCTCAGCAAGATGACGCTG
>JBCBDI010000272.1:0-2825 GCA_038529885.1 Pseudomonadota bacterium | reverse complement strand
TGACAAAGTCAAACAGTGCGTGAAGCACTTCATCTTGAACCGCTGACAAAAGACGCGCCGTATCGAGGCCATCCGCGCCTTGTTGCAGACGTTCTTGCGCGATCAATCGCCCTCGAAACAGCGCGCCATGTAGAATATCCAAGGCCTCTTTGCGGGCCGCTTTCTCGTCGCCTTCATTGTTCTGGGCTGCGGTGGTCAGCTTCACCCGCAGAGCGACGCCATCAATAATGGAACTGATCCGCCACTTTCCAGGCTTTCGCCGGACGGGCGTTCGTTTTTCTACAAGTTCGATATCACTGGCCATTACTCGCTCGTCTAACGCGATTTTTGCGGCTCTGGCTAGCGTTGCGACGATTATGTAGCAGACCGGCGCAGAGAGATGAGCGCTTGGTCTAAGATCTCTGCGCTCGCGGAGCAAACCAGCTGCCCGCCCGGTTTGGCTGGATTTCCGCGCCAGTCACAAGCAAGACCTCCCGCGCCCCGCACGACAGGAATAAGCGCCGCCGCATCATAAGGTGCAAGACCAGCCTCGGCGACCAAATCCACCGTCCCAGCCGCAAGACGCGCATAGGCATAGGCATCTAAGCCATACCGGACGATGCGCGCGGTGTGACGCAAATGGGTCCAAGCGCCCTGCTCCGGCGGTGTCATAATGAACGGATCGGTCGTCGCAATCACCGCCTCGCGCAAATCCTTGCAGTCTGAAACCGAGAGGCTTGTTTCGCGGTCGGATGTGATCATGGCAGATCCGTCCGGCCCGCCAATATAGCGCTCATCCAGGGTCGGTTGATCGATCAGACCGACAATCGCATCGCCCGCTTCATCGACAAGGCCTATGAGGCTGGTCCAGGTTGGTAATCCGGCGACAAAAGCCCGCGTTCCGTCGATTGGGTCTAAGATCCAGGTCCAACCAGTTGTTCCGTCTTGGCGGCCATACTCTTCGCCAAAAATCGCATCATCAGGCCGCCGCTCTTGCAGCACGGCTCGCATCGCGCGTTCAGCCGCTTTGTCTGCCTCCGTGACGGGGTCAAAGCGCGCGCCATCCAGCTTATTTTCTATATTTTTCAGGGATCTAAAATGCGGATCGATCGCATCACGCGCCGCGTCAGCCATAGCTTTCGCGACGTCTAGAGCGTCAAAATCAAGCGATACTGTCATGCGCCGCGCTTAGCGGCACATTATAGGCGAGGTCAAGCCGCGCCGGTTTCGGAAGCTTCTGACTCGAGCGCTTTTGCAAGCTCTAACAGGCGGCGTCGCGGACGCTCGCCCAGTCGATAATAGGCCCGAACAAGCTCTAGGGTCTCTTTTTGGCTCAGGATATCAGCGTCCATGCGCTCGGCATCATTTGCCGCCATGCCCTGCATATCATCGGTCTCAAGCCCATCGAAGAAGTACTGGACGGACACATTCAAGGCACGCGACAAGTCATATAGGCGCGAAGACGTCACCCGATTGGCGCCGCATTCATATTTTTGAATTTGCTGGAAGCGAACGCCCACCATGCCCGCAAGGTCCTGTTGAGTCATTCCCAGCAAGCGGCGACGACGCCGCAAACGTTTGCCGACATGCAGATCAGTTTTATCCGTCATCCCGTTCTCCGGTCTAATCGGAGGCCCCTCTCAAGAGTCCCGATTGTGAATTGGTGTTCAATCAACAGCAATTCCCGTGCCGGTTTAGAAAAATCATACATTTCAATCTACTAGTGAAATTTCGATTGCGCAGCTTGACCTAAAGTCATCCCTTTTGCGCAAGGGAGTTATGCGGCAGCGCAGCGTAAAAGGGCTTGAGTTTTGTGCGCCGCACAATATGTTTTTCTCAGCACTGCGGTGCCAACGCCTTCTGGCGTTTCCTCCCTTACCTAATACAGCCGCGCTTCACAGCGCGGCTCTTTTTTTACCCGCATTCGGCGAGCGCGAAGACGTGAATCTCCTGGATGAGATCGGTCAGCTGGGCCTGCAATTTCGCAAAACCAGTAGATTTCTCAATCGCGACTTCATCCATGTATAGCCCTCGATTGATCTCGATTTGCAGCACATGTGTCCCGCGTCGCGGGCGGCCATAGCGACGCGTCGTATATCCGCCCGCATAAGGGGCATTGCGCGCGACGCTCAAATTTTGTCGCCGGAAAAATCGCTCAACCAAAGAGGTGAGGCGCGCCGAACAACTTGAGCCAAACCGATCGCCTAGCACAATATCCGGCATGCTGGACCGCCCGGGCTGGCGAGACGGCATGGAATGACAGTCAATCACGAAAATATCCGACCAATCGGTCTTTAGAGCATCTATCTCTGTGCGAAGCGCTTCGTGATAGCGATCATGCACTTCGGCTAACCGAAATTCCCCGTCGGCCCGCGTAATTTGCGTCGCGTAAATGTCCCGGCCGCTCGCCCCGACGCGCGGCAGGCAGCCGAGTCCGGCTTTGACACGCGCGCTCGGCATACCTGCAACCCGCGGTGCGCCATCGACGAACATGCTGGCATCGAGCTCTCGGGCATCGCGGTTGAGATCCACATAGGCGCGGCCATACACCCCTTGGATCAAAACCCCGCCATGCGCAGGCGCCGCGCCATAAAGCTCATTCACAAACGCATCCTCTGTGCGCCGCAAATCCGAAAGCGGGACGCTCAGCAGGTCTTGCATTTCTTTAGGATAGTGAGCCCCAGAATGCGGAGAGGCGTAGATAACCGGCACCGTGACAGCATCGCCCCGCTGAATCTCGAATCCGGGCACAGGCGCGCGCGGCAGCTGGGGCAGAGGTTCGGCGACGATACGCATACTCCTTTAAGTCTGGCATCCTCGCTTCAGGTCAAGGGCTCAAAGGAGAT
>JBCBDI010000271.1:0-2906 GCA_038529885.1 Pseudomonadota bacterium | reverse complement strand
CAAAATGGGTATTTCGCGGGCAAATTGTGCCCAAATTTAGGGAATTGGGGGTAAGATCTTGTCGGAACCATTAGATACTATTGATGCCAAGATTCTCGATTTAATTCAAAAAGACGCGTCCTTATCGGTCGCGGACATTGCCGATCGCGTTGGACTTTCATCCTCGCCTTGCTGGCGTCGGATCAAGCGCATGGAAGAGGCGGGCATCATTAAAGGCCGCGTGACTTTGCTGGATCGCCAGACCTTGGGGCTCGGATTTGAAGTCATCGCCAATGTCAAACTCGCCTTGCCGAGCAAAGAAAATCTTGAAGCTTTTGAAGCCCTTGTCGCCAAATGGCCGGAAGTCATGGAGTGTATGACCGTGACCGGCGCGGTCGATTACATCATCCGTGTCGCGACAACCGACATGTATGCCTATGACAAGTTCCTGCGCGAAAAGCTGCTCGGCTCAGCACTGGTTTCAGACGTCCAGTCGCGCATCATCATTAATGTCGCGAAACGTACCACCGCCGTCCCGCTCGGCCTTGTGAGCGACTATACCCCGGCCGAATAAGGGTCGACATAGGTCACATGCCCATCTGATTCGGCATAGGTCTCGACCTGATGTCCCGGCCACATTTCCAAGCGCGCTCGCATTTTTGGGGTATCGCGATTGCCGCCAAAGAGCGCTTCGGATTCATAGCTGAGCCACGCCAACGGCGCGTCTTCCGTCGCCGCGACGCCCGCGTCTCGAAGGGTCTGCATGATCTCCGCGATCACGTCGCGCGGCGGGTAGATCAGGAACACCGAATGATAGACCACCGTGACGCCAGATTTCGGGCGCGCGCGAAGCTTGTCGGCCAGCCACGCGGCGGCATCCCCCTGTTCGACGCGGGTCTTGTTGGCTTGAGCTAAGCGGATCGCAGCGTCTAAGCGGTCGAGGCGCTCTTGTTGGTCGGCCCAAGTATAGCATTTCAGACGCAAGGCTTGGTCCGGGTCAGACAGATCGAGCGGGTTGAGGTCGCAAGCGGCGCGGCTCGCAATCGTGAGATCGGCGTCTAAATGCTCCGGCACGGGCGCGCGCCAATCGGTGCAGATGGTGACATCGCTCGTCCCCGCCCGAGACCAAGTTGCGGTCTCATAATTGAAGTGGTCCCAGTTTTGATTGAGCCCAGCACTCGCGCCGAGTTCGAGCAAGTGCAAGGGCTGTCCAAACCGCGCGGCAATTCTCAAAAAGCCGGGCAGCAGGATGATCGATCGCCGCGTCTCATTGGTCTGGGGCGGGCTTTGAATGAAGCGTTTGGTATGGGCGAGATTAGCCGCAAACCAAGCGGCCGCCACCGGCCACACCGCGTCCATGTTCCAATCATCTGTTCCACTCGGATAGACCGCCATCAGCTCCGGCGAGGCCCCGGACAAGACCGCGTGATGCAAAGCACCCGTCAATCGAAGCCCAAGCGCATCCTTGCGTGGATTGGTCGGCCAATCGGCGCAGAGGTCCGCCAGCACACCTCCGGCGGAGAAGTCAGCCGCAAATCGTCTCATCAGCTCCGCGGTAAAGGGAGAGCCAAGTTCCTCACACCATTTTGCCTGTTCGAGAAAATGGTCGTAAATTTTGCTGTCGCCGAGCAAACCGGCTTAGGCTCGCTCCACACACATGGCGATGCCTTCGCCGCCGCCAATGCAAAGTGATGCGACGCCTTTTTTGACATCCCGGTCTTCCATCGCTGCCAGCAGCGTGATCAGGATGCGTGCGCCAGAGGCGCCAATCGGGTGCCCCATCGCGCAAGCGCCGCCATTGACGTTGACCTTGTCATGGCTGAGGCCGAGCTCTTTCATGGCGATCATCGGTACGACCGCAAACGCCTCATTGATCTCCCAAAGGCCAACCTCGTCTTTCGACCAGCCAGCTTTATCGAGCGCTTTTTCCATGGCGGGCACAGGCGCAGTGGTGAAGTTCTCAGGCTCATGCGCATGGCTGGAGGAGGAGATAATTTTCGCGATCGGTGTCAGGCCGCGCGAACTGGCTTCAGACTCTTTCATCAAGACCAGAGCCGCTGCGCCATCTGAAATGGCCGAAGCATTGGCCGCGGTGACCGTGCCGTCTTTATTGAAAGCCGGTCGCAGAGACGGGATTTTGTCGGGACGCGCGGTGCGAGGCAGCTCATCAGTGTCGACTGTGGTTTCGCCTTTGCGGGTCTTCATCGTGACCGGCGCAATCTCGCGTTTGAACTTACCGGACTC
This sequence comes from Pseudomonadota bacterium, assembly GCA_038529885.1. Taxonomy (GTDB): domain Bacteria; phylum Pseudomonadota; class Alphaproteobacteria; order Caulobacterales; family Hyphomonadaceae; genus Henriciella. The sequence continues at coordinate 683 of JBCBDI010000271.1, read as the reverse complement.
AGTCGCCTCTTGCGCCCGCTTCAGGGTTTCCAGCGCATAGGCATCCTGCTGTTCGCGCGTAAACTGATACTTCTCAGCAATCATGTCCGCGAACACGCCCATGGGACCGCCTGCATAAGCGTCGGTGAGCCCGTCTAGCGCCATGTGATCTTTCGCGCCCATGTCGCCATACTTGTGGCCTTTGCGCACATCGAGAAGATGCGGCGCATTGGTCATGCTTTCCATACCGCCGACAATGACGATATTGGCGTCGCCTGAGGCAATCGCTTGGCGCCCCATGACAGCGGCCTGAAGACCGGAGCCACACATCTTATTGATCGTGGTCGCCTCAAGGCCTTTGTCCATGCCAGCTTTAAATCCGGCTTGACGGGCGGGCGCTTGGCCTTGGCCGGCGGGCAGGCAATTGCCCATGATAATCTCGTCAGCTTCGTCGGCGCCAAGTTTGGCTTCATCGACGGCGGCTTTTACCGCAACCGCGCCCAGTTCGTTGGCGGTCATGCCGCCTAAATCCCCGAGCAAACCGCCCATGGGGGTTCGTGCCATTCCTACGATGACGACTGGATCTGTTTCTGACATGGAAAGGCCTCCTGAAGCTTAACTGATATGCATCTATTGTGCATGTGCGAACAAATGAGGGTGAAGACGGGGTCGCGTCAAGTCATTCCTTAGTCGAGGATTTGCAT
>JBCBDI010000270.1:0-2906 GCA_038529885.1 Pseudomonadota bacterium | reverse complement strand
CGCGTCCGTCTTTGACCTCCGCTTTGATTTTATAGACGTCTGCGAGGCGCTCGGCGGAGAGTGTTTCTTCTGGCGAACCATCCGCGACGATGGCACCGTCTTTCATCCAGGTGAGGCGGGTCGCATAGCGGGCGGCAAGTTCGATGTCATGTAAGACAAGCAGAGCCCCGCCGCCGGCATCAACATAGCGTTTTATGAGATCCAGGATCCGAAACTGGTGGCGCGGATCGAGGGCGGCGGTCGGTTCATCTGCGATCAGGAGCGGCGCTTCAGTTGCGATGGCGCGGGCACAATGGACGCGGGCAAGTTCGCCGCCAGATAATGTGTCCGCAGACCGATCCGCGAGATGGCCAATGTCGCACGCTTCGATGGCGCGATCGACGGCTTCAGCGTCTTGCGATCTCAATCGTCCGAGCGCTGCGCCATGGCTGAACCGGCCCAGTGCAACAATATCGCGAACTTGGTTCGGCCAAGCGAGCGGACGGATTTGCGGGAGATAGGCAATCTTCTGAGCTCGTTCTGTTGGCGAGAGTTGGCGCATCTCAACCCCGTCGAGCTGAGCGCTGCCTGAGCTTGGCGTCTCAAGCCCGAGGAGCCCGCGGATCATGCTCGTCTTTCCCGCACCATTCGGGCCGAGCACGATGATCAATTCGCCCTGTGCGAGCTCGAGACTGGCCTCGCGGACCAGGGCTTTCTGGTCGGCTGAGACGGTCAGGGCTTTAGCGACGAGCTTAGTCATTCACAGCCCGCCTCTGCATGGCGATCCAGACAAAAGCCGGGGCCCCGATCAAGGCGGCAACCACACCCAGCTTGAGCTCGTTCGTGCTTGGCAGGATGCGGACAAAAATATCGGCAACGACCAAGATCAGCCCGCCGAGCAAGGCCGAAGGGATGAGTGAGCGCGCGGGATCATGTCGAACGAACGGGCGGATGATGTGCGGAGCGACAATGCCGACAAAGCCGATCGCCCCGGCAAGGGCCACCGATGCGCCGGTCGCCAAACCTGCGCCAAGCACGGTCCAAATGCGCTGGCGTTGCAAGTTGAGCCCGACACCGCTTGCAGCTTCCTCGCCAAGTGTCAGGGCTGAGAGCCCGCGTCCGGTGAGGAGGAGAATGGCTGTGCCGAGCACCATGAAAGGCAAAGCGAGCGCAATCTCATTGAAGCTGCGATTGGCGACTGAGCCCAACATCCAATTGATCATGTCAGAGAGCGAGAACGGATTCGGCGCGAGGTTCATGAGGAGGCTCATCAAGGCGCCCGAGAAACTCGAGAGGCCGACCCCGATCAGGATGAGCGTGACGACTGAATTTGTCCGCGTGGCTGCCAATGCGAGGAGGGCGGTCGCGATTAGGGCACCGGCAATGGCTGCGAGCGGCAAGAGCCAGGCATTTAGGGCGACAAGTCCAAAATAGATGGAAACGGTGGCTGTGAGGGAAGCTGATGCTGAGACCCCAAGCACGCCAGGTTCTGCGAGCGGGTTTCGCAGCAAGCCTTGCAGCGCTGCGCCGCTTATTCCCAGTGCGCCGCCGACAAGGAATGCCGCCAAAGCGCGGGGCAGACGGATGGACCAAATGACCAGTCGATCAGACGCATCCGCGCCCCCGAACAGCCCAGCGAGCACGCGGTCAACGGGCAGGGGGGTCGAACCGAGGAGGCAGGCCAGAAAGATCGCCAAGCCGCACAAGGCGCTTAGCCCTGGGATGAGCCAGCGCTCAGTCATCTCGCTTGGCACCTTCCGCCAATGCTTCGATCGCTTCGATCATGAACCAGCCGCCGCAAGAGAGCCATGCGCCGTCGAGATCGACTCGCTCATTTTCGGAAAGCTCGCGTTTGGCCATGGGATGGCGCGACGCGCTCCAGGCATGCTCATGATTGGTTTTGGCGTTGAAATAAGCGGCGGCGACCAGGTCAGGGCGCTCATAAGCGAGCTGCTCTAGCGGGACGCTGTGCCAGCCGGGCGTTTTGGTGAAATTGCTGAGCCCGGCGGCCAGCATCATTTCATGCGCGAGCGAGTTGCCACCTGTGGTCGTCCCTGAAGGGGTAATGTAGAGCGTTGATTTTCCGCTCGCCTCGTTTTTGATGGCCTCCAGCCGCGTTTGAAATTCTTCGATCAAGGCTTCGCCGCGCTCTGTTTGACCAAGCCCGGCGGCGACCTCGCGCGTAATTTGCGGGATCGTGTTGGGGCCCGCGCCATGCACTGCGGACGTCCATCCGACTTGCAGGACCGGCACGCCCGCGCGTTCAAAGAACTGCGCTGCATTCGGACCGCCGCCATAAGAGCGCACCACGAGATCGGGTTTGAGGATCAGCACATCCTCTGCGATAGCGCGCACCGTCGGGACCGAGGCGGCTTCTTCGCGCATATAGGAAAAGTCCCTGACTGCATCCGGAGAGACCGCGAGGATCTGTTCGCGGTCTGCCAGTTTCAGGACATATTGATCGGCGCAGAAATCCAGGCTGACAATCCGCATCGGCCGTTCAGCGAAAGGGGACGATACTGAGCCGGGCTTGCTGCACGCAGCAAACGCCAAAAGCCCGAAGAAGAGTGTCAGCCTGAACATTCAATCAGTAGCGTAGCCGAATACCGATCGACCCCGATAGATCCGGCGTGCCATAGCGCCGGATTTGCTGGTATTCTTCGTCGAACAGGTTCTCGATCCGGCCAAAGAGTTCAACTTTCTCGCTAACCTGATAGGCACCTGAAAGGTCAACCCGGGTCCAGCCATCAACCGTAAATGACCCATCTGGCTCATCATCATTGTGGCGGATCAAAACCGCGCCGGAGAACGGACCGTCTGGATCGATTGAGACGCGGATATCGCCGGAGTGTTCAGGAATGCGTCGAAGCGGATCGCCGTCCGTGTCCGTCGCATCGATATAAGCATAAGCTGCCGAGACACTGAGC
>JBCBDI010000269.1:0-2909 GCA_038529885.1 Pseudomonadota bacterium | reverse complement strand
ACGCATATTCATGGATCGTTCCCGACGTTAGACATGTCATTGCCCTACAATATAGGGGAAGGATTTCATGAAAACGACTCAAATCCTCTCAATCTGTGACATAAGGTTCACCTATGGCACGAGATCGGGCAGATTGCGGGCCGTTTAGAGGGATATTGAATGACAGACGCGCTGAAAGTTTATGGCCCATTGGCGGCGATCATTCTTGTATTGCTGATCATCACGATGCGACTTATCGCGCCGCCGCCTCCGACGCAGATCGCGTTCGCCGCCGGCGGGGTTGATGGTCAATACTATGCGCTCGCTGAGCAATATGCCGAAGCGCTCTCCAATCATGGCATCCAGGTCGAGATCTTGGAAACAGCCGGAACCGTCGAGAATTTCGCTTTGCTGCAGTCCGGCGACGCGGATGTGGCTCTGCTTCAAGGAGGCCTGGCCGGTGAAAGCGAGCGCGAGACCATTCAATCCCTGGGCGGTATGTTTGCAGAGCCTTTCTGGATCTTTGTTGGACAAGACAGCCCCGCCTATGACTTTGGCGACTTACACGATCTTGTGACGGCCGCAGGACCAGAGGGCTCCGGCACGCGGGCGATGACCGAACGTTTGCAGTCCGAATGGGGCGGTGCCTGGAACCCGCTATCCCCGCTCTCTGGAAACGCTGCCGCGACCGCGCTCATCGCGGGAGAAGTCGATGCAGCTGTGTTCACCGCTTCAGTAAATGCGAGCTATATCCAACGCTTGCTGCGGGCTGAATCCATCAGACTGATCGGTGTGCGCCGCGCAAACGGCCTGTCCATGCGCGACGCCGCTCTTGCGCCTGTCACCTTATTCGAGGGCGTTGTGGACATGGACCGCAACATCCCGAGCAATGATGTGTCTCTGATCGCGGCGATCGCTCAGCTGGGCGTGCGCGAAGACTTGCACCCTGCCCTGCAAGCGGTGCTCTTAGAATCGGCTGAACCCATCCATAATGTCGGCACCATGATCACAACTGGCGGCACCTATCCGGATCCGAACCAAACCGATCTTGCGCTTTCGTCTGAAGCGCGCCGCTACTACAAGAAAGGGCCAACCTTTCTTCGTCGCTATTTCTCGTTCGGTTGGGCCAACTTTCTTGAGCGCGCTTGGGTCTTTCTCATTCCGCTGATCACATTGATGATCCCGCTCGTTCAAATGGCACCGCCGGTCTATCGCTGGCGCATACGGCGCAAAATTTACGTCTGGTACAATGATCTACACGAGCTTGAACGCCGCGGCTTTGATGCGAGCGATGATGAGATGCGAGAGAAAGTCCTTCGCGATATCCAAGCGCTCCAGCATGAGGTTGGCCAAGTTGAAGTGCCGGTCTCTTACAATGATGAACTCTATCATTTGCGCAGCCATATCAATTTCGTTGAGGCCTTGATCGCGCGCCAGGCCGCCCAAGCCTAAGCGTCTTCGCCGGACTTTAGATTTTATCGCTTCAGGCATCACCGCGATCTCTATTGACGCGGGCGCCCTCGGCAAGACATAGTTCCAAAAAAGAACTCAAAGTCTTTCGGAGGGCCAGAAATGAAACCTGTTTGTCTAGTGATTGGAGCGGGCGCTGGTATTGGCGGCAATGTCGGAACCAAGTTTGCGAGCCAAGGGTATCACGCCGTGCTTTGCCGACGCAGCGACAAAGACGGCCTCGACCGTCTCGTCGACGGGATCAAATCTGCGGGCGGCGACGCGACAGGCATTCTTCTCAACGCCATCGAAGACAATACGCTGGAAGACACGATCATTCATGTTGAACAGAATATCGGCCCGATTGAAGTCGTGATCTATAATCTTGGGGCGCAGATCGGCAATGTGCCGCTGGAAGACACCAGCTACAAAGCGTTTGAAATGGGCTGGCGGCTCGGGACCTTCGGATTGTTCCGCGTGGCAAAAACAGTGTGTCCGCTGATGGCCGAGCGCGGCAGCGGTAAAATCATGGTCACGTCGGCGACCGCCGCGGTTCGCGGCAATAAGGGGCAGCACTCACATGCCGCCGCGATGGGCGGACGACGCATGCTGTGTCAAAGCTTGAATGCGCAATATGCCTCGCAAGGCATTCACGTGACCCATATATTGGTCGATAGCGCCGTAGATGCGCCGGATACGCTTGGCAAAATCCTCGGTCCGGAATTGTTCCAGAAGCTTCGCGAAACGCGCGGCGCGGAAGACGGCCTGATGTTACCGGCTGAGATGGCAGAAACCTATTACCATATCGCCACGCAGCACCGCTCGGCATGGACGCATGAGCTCGACATGCGGGCCTATTCAGACACCGCCTGGTGGAACCATGAATAGGACAAAGCCCTGTCAAACCTGACAATTGTCGGGCGTTCAAGCGACCGTAAGTTCCGGATCAAAAGGAACTTCCCATGCGCCTTAAACTGCTAAGCTCGCTGATTATTGGTTCGGGCGTTGCGCTCTGCGTCGTCATCGCTGCTGTTCCGCTGGCAGAAGCCTCCCCGCGCTTCACGGTTGGCAATAAGTCAGATCAAAAGCTCAGGATCGAAATTTACAATGGCGACGATGGCAATTGCATTGAGCCGTTAAAAACCAAGAAATCTGGCGCCTATGAGACCGACACCTATGGATGCCAGGGCAATGGTAAAGGCCGATGCAAAATTGAGATCTACAGAGGCGATGGCAAGATCTGCAAGTCGCTTCACGACACGTGCAGCAATGGCGCTATCGCGATGCGTGATGATTCCATCGTCTATGTTTTCAGGACGCCGGTAGGTTACGAATGCGAGCTTCTAAAATAAGCCCCAGGCGCTGTCATATCTGACAATTGTAGTCTCGGTCCAAGCGGTTTTACGCTTCGGTCAGACAAGGAGACCCAGTATGCGTTCCAAACCGCTCACGACCCTCGCCGCCACCATCGCAATCGGCCT
>JBCBDI010000268.1:0-2936 GCA_038529885.1 Pseudomonadota bacterium | reverse complement strand
GGCCGCCAGCAAGATCGGACGATCGCCAATGGCTGCGCGCAGCGTTGCAAGTTCGTCCGCATCCACGTCGGGCGCGGGCAGGGCCGATTTTAAGTTGCCTGGATTAAGCACCGATTTTCCTGACAATTCTTCCAGTCCGGTTTTGGTTTGCAGGTCGGCCGCGACAATCGTTTCAAAGGCTCCAAACACAGCGCGCGCGGTTTTCGGCCATCGCATCCAGCCCTTGATGCTGTTTTCCGTCATCCGCGCATTGATAAGAGCCGTTGGGGTGTTTCGCGCCTTTAAGCCGAGAAGAAGGTGGGGCCAAATCTCTCCCTCCGCAAACACGGCGAGGTTTGGCTGCCAATGTTCTAAGAAGCGTTTGGCGCCGCCACGATTGTCAAACACCGCCATTTGCTGAATGGCGGTCAGTCCGCGAAAGGCTTCGTCTTGCTCGAGCGCCGTGGTCACAAGGTTCGCGGCGGTCTTGGTTTGGCAGGTGAAGAGAAAAGTCGGATGGGGGCCACTGGTTTGGGCTTGGCGGCGGACCAACTCTAAGAGGAGTTGGGACTCGCCGACGCTGGCAGCATGCAACCAGATCAGCTTACCGTCCGGGCGCGCTGTTAAGCGCCGGGCCAGACGCTCATTGAGGCGACCTTCGGCTTCTTTGCCTGCGCGCACACGCCGACGAAAGAAAACGCCCAAGAAGGGCGTCATCAGAGTCGTGAGTATTCGGTATAAGAACAGTCCGAGCGTCATTGCGCTCTTATAAGCTGATTGGTGGGCAAAGGCCCACTCTCAGAATCAGCCAATAATAGCGCTAATTGCGCTGCTGCTTGGAAGCGCTGACTTTGAGTCTTGTTTCTCGTCAGAGTCAGGCGACACTGAGAAGCCGAGCCATGCTAGGATGATGGCGATTGTAAAATTTCGGATAGCGATCAGAAGGCCAACCATAATATACCCCAATCAATTTGCCGAGTATCAATAAATCAGAATCGTCTTAACGAAAAGAGGGTGGGCAGGGTAAATTTCACTAAATTGACCCTGGAATTCGAAGAAATATTGCCAGCGAGGCCTCAATTGGACATCGACATTGATCATTTGCTCAGCATGACGGGCGGAGATGCCAACCTTGCTGACGAGGTTTTGGATATCTTTCGCAATCAAGCAGAGACGTGGGGGCGGATGCTTTCAGCTGATCTGTCTCAGCGCGAATGGGCAGACGCGGCCCATACGCTGAAGGGCGCCGCTCTGAGCATTGGGGCTCATGCCTTCGCTGAGGCGTGCGCTGCTGTCGAGCAAGAGGGTAGGGGCGAGGCTGCCGTCTCGCATGTACGCGCCGCGACCATCTTGTCTGAGTTAAAAGATCAGCTCGGCCAGGTCATCGAAGCCTGCGCAAAGGCGAGTTATGAATTGTCCAAGCCGGGCTTGAGGCGATCAAACGATTCAAACTCGTAGGCGATGCAGCGATCAATTAGGGTTCGCCAAACCGGCTCGGCAATGGCCGGGGATAGGCCTTGGCGTTCCGCTTCGGCTTTCACTTTTTGAATCACATCTTCAATCCGCGGACGATCGAGGACGGCCTTGCGGGCGCCTTTAATTCGAGCGGCAGCATCCATGAAAGACTGGCGTTCGACCAAGAGCGCGACCAATAGGCGATCAATCCGATCCACCTCATGGCGCACATCCGTCATGGTTTCAGCCGTGTCGGCAGTGTTCAGTTTTTCGTCTGGATTGTTCACGGTTCGCAACATCGCTTCGGATCCTTGTTTGAGATCCATATGGGGCCTAGCGCCCGAATGCGCGATGCGGTGCGGCGACGCGGTCCCCGGGATCGGAATGAAATAGACCTTCCCAGTGATGCCGGGAAGGTCCTGTTGTCAGATAATTGAGCGACTAGCGTTCAATGAAGGAGGGCATACGCGCTTGTACGCGGGTCTCGCGCAGCGCTTCTGCTTCGCTGATCAAGGCTTGGACTTCTGGGTCGCTCATGATCTCAGCCAATTGTCCGATCGCTTTTAGTTCTTCCAGTGAGGCCGACGATGAGGCGCCGAGGAAGGCCAAGCCGCCCGCATTGTTCGGGAAAGATTTGATGCGGACTTCAGCATCGGCCTCGATTTCCGCAAGTTCGCGGGCCTTTGCGATGGCGGTCGACAGGCCACCCAGCTCATCGACGAGGCCGATCTCGATGGCATCTTCGCCAGTCCAGACGCGCCCGCGGGCGATCTCATCAACTTGCTCGAGTGACAGGCCACGTCCTTCAGACACAAGGCCGGTAAAGCGGTCATACCCGCGCTGGAGCCAGTCGCGTACCATGACGCGCTGTTCATCGGTAAAGCCTTCGGTCGTTGAAAACGCGCCGGTGAAAGGCCCGCCGACTTTGATCGATTCGGCATTCACGCCGATCCGGGCGAGGCCTTCATCGACGGCGAGCTTGCCGCCAAAGATGCCGATAGAGCCGGTGATGGTCGATTTGTTTGCTACGATCCAGTCAGCGCCTGCGGAGACATAGTATCCGCCAGAGGCCGCTGCTGACGCCATGGAGACGACGACCGGCTTACCTTCTTCTTCTTGGATACGTGTGACCGCACGCCAGATTTGATCAGAAGCGGTGGCTGATCCGCCGGGGCTGTCGACCCGGAAGACGACTGCTTTGACGTCTTCATCACGGCCAGCTTCGAGTAGGGCGGCTGAGATCGTATCGGACGCAAAACCACTGCCTTCTTGGAACAGGCTGCCGCCAGCTTCGCCGCCAACAATTGCTCCCTGTCCGCCGACGACTGCAATGACAGGCGACCCGAACGGAGTGGACGGCGGCGTGTAGGCTGCAAGATCGATAGAGATGGCGTCTTCGCCAGCCCGGGCTTCAGCCGCATCTTGCGCATCTTCCGGCCAGCCGAGAGAGGTCGCGAAATTAGCCTCGATCATTTGCTCCGGACCAATCGGGGTTGATTCGA
>JBCBDI010000267.1:0-2971 GCA_038529885.1 Pseudomonadota bacterium | reverse complement strand
CTTCGACCAGGTCCGCCCATGACTCAGATGGCTCGGCAAGATGAAAAAGGCTTCGATCAAAGAGACGGTCAGCACGCAAATCACCACGATGGGGACCGCTTTCATGACATCGCCGAAGGAGCCGCCAACCGTGAGGAGCGGAGAGAAAGCCGCGACGGTGGTCATTACGCCAACCAAGACCGGGGCGAGCACGCCTCGAACCCCATCAATCGCGGCCCGCGGCCCGCTTTTTCCAGCGGCCATTTCCGCGTCGATATTCTCGCCAATCACAATGGCATCGTCGACCACCAATCCGAGCACAATGATCAAGCCAAAGAGCGACACCATGGTGATGGTGACCCCAGCCGCGCCGAACAGGAGGAACCCGCCCATAAAGGCGGTCACGATCCCAATCGCGACCCAAACAGCCAGCTTAAGATCGAGCATCAATACCAAGAAGAGAAACACCAAGGCGAACCCAAACAGCGCGTTCCTCAAGAGCAAATTGATGCGCTCACGCAGAATTTGCGTTTGGTCGCGAAATTGGACCACTTCAATCCCTTCCGGGGGTTGGTAGGTCTCCATGAAGGCGTCGACGGCGGTTTTGACCGCGATCACGTCTTCGGCCTCAGCACGTGAAACCTCTACGAAAATGGCCGGGCGGCCATTATAGGTGTTCTTGAGCGACTCGCGCGTGAAGCCATCTTTCACATTGGCAATGTCGCCTAGGCGGATTTGTGATCCGTCCTCCAAGTTGCGAATAATGATGCTTTCGAACCCGTCTCCGCTGAGGCGGCGCTCATTGGTTCGAAGGAGAAACTCCCCCGATTGGGTTTGGATGGACCCACCTGCGAGATCCAACGACCCTGCACGCACGGCGCGCGACACATCATCGATGGACAGGCCATATTTTTGCAGCGTGTCCTCGCTCATCTCGATCGCAATTTCATAGTCGCGCGCTCCCGTCAGGCTGACGAGTGAGATTCCGCTTTGAGTTAGAAGTTCCCGTTCCAGGTTCTCTGCCGCTTGGCGCAGCTCTAACTGCGTCACATTCCCAACCACGACCAGCGTCACGACGCTTCCGGTCGCCTTTGGGGCATTGACGGTTTCGCGTTCGGCATTCTCAGGCGGGAAATCAGCAAGCCGTTCAACCGCAGACTGAACATCATCTTTGACAATCTGCTCGTCAGCAAAGTCTGCGAGTTCGACGGTGACTTGGCCGCTATTTTCAGACGCCGTAGACGTGACGCGTTTCACTCCGTCAATTCCGAGGACAGCTTCTTCAACGCGCCGGGTCACGCCCTCTTCAACCTCGGCAGGCGTCGCGCCGGGATAGGGTACGGTGACGGTTACGATGCCGGGCTGAATGGTCGGGAACACTTGCGTGCGCAACCCGCCAGCCGCCATCAGGCCGCCGACGAAGAGGACCACCATTAACAAGTTTGCCGCGACCGGGTTCTTTACAAACCAGCCAATCAGGCCGCCGCCGAGATACTTATCTTCATTGGGCGCCATCAGTGCTCACCCCTGAGGTTGATGCAATGGCCGCCTCATTTGGCACGTCGCGGACCGTAACATCGAGCCCGTCATAGGCCTCAATCGGAGGCAATGAAACGACGCCATCGGCCTGATCAAATGGCGCTGCCAGAAGCTCCTCACCGTTCATGCGCTCGCCTAAAATCGTGACGGTCCGGGCGCGGAGTTTATTGTTCTCAACAACCCAGACTGTGTCTTGGCCCGAAAGCGCGCTTGCTGGGAGGATTGCGACATCACTGATCCGATCAGCAACCAGAGCGACATCAACGAAATCGCCGATCCGCAAGGCGGATTGATCGGCCGGCGAAAGATAGAGATTGGTAAGACGCGTGCGGGCATCCAAGCTGACATCCACCCGGACCACTTTGGCATCGACCAATTCGGCATTTGCGTTGCCGCGGACTTGAAAGCTCGCCTCGCGGCCCATGGCGGGCTGCAAGATGTTCAGCTGTTCGCTCGAAACGGGCACTACGAGTTCAATGCTGTCGAGTGAGACCATGCGCCCAACGCTCTGATTAGGCGCGATGATTTGGCCAACATCTAAAGTGGAGGCGATGACGCGCGCATCACTCGGGGCATAGACACGGGTGCGACGCAGAGCGAGTTCTGCAGTACTCTTATTCGCCTCGGCGCTGCCCAGTCTGGCCTTGGCGGCCTCGATCTGCGGAATACGGGCCGCGAGTTCATTCACTTCACGCCCCGGATAAAGCTCTTCCCACTCCCGGCGGGCGATTTCTGCTTCGGCTTCCAATTGCTGCAAATCAGATTTGGCGGCGGCGACTTCAGCCTGCGCACTCTGGACGGTGAGGAGATAATCGGCGCGATCAATCTCAAACAAGAGATCGCCCTTTTTGACCTCATTTCCCGCTCTGAAGGCCGGGCTGACGCGCTTAATCTCACCGGACACTTGCGCGCTAACGGCAATTTCGGCGCTCGACTGAATGGTGCCATTCACCCGCACCTGTGGGCGGTAGTCGATCTCTTCTATTTCAGCGAGCCGGATCGAGACCGCGCCAGAATCGCGCAAGTCCGCGATCCGAGGCGCTGATTTTTGCACCTGATTGTTCAGAATGGCCGACAAGCCTATGGCGGCTGCAATGACCGCGACCACAAAGGCGAGCTGAATAATCCCCGCCGCGAGATTTCCGCGCATCCAACCTTGAGACGTCGTCTGAGGGTGCTCCATATGAGGACTCCAAAATAATGACTGACCAGTCAGTTATTTTCAAATAACACAATTTCAATAGTCAAAGCATGAACTTTTTGTCGCAATTCCATCACGACTCTGCTTTGGCTCTTTACGCATGCCGCACCAGACCGGATTGACCCCATCATGACTGACAGGCCTTTGACCCCGCCCTATGACTTTGATGATCTGCTCCAGATCATGCGTCGCTTGCGGACACCGGACACCGGTTGCGCCTGGGATCTAGAGCAAAACTTCGAGACAATCGCG
>JBCBDI010000266.1:0-2993 GCA_038529885.1 Pseudomonadota bacterium | reverse complement strand
CCCTTCCTATGTGGAAGACAAAAATTCAGGCGAACTGCGCCGCCCGCACCACATTGACCTGAAATCAGGCATGTATCGCGGCCGCCAAATCCTCGAGCCGTCTGAAGACTAAGCGCTTCCCGGTTTACGATTTAAAAGAGCCCTCGCTGAACAGCGGGGGCTTTTTGGTTTGGGGAGGGGTATCCCGTTTCGCTAACGTAAGTTGGCACCCATGACGGCTGGTGCCCTCAACGCGCGTCTTTGACCCGCCTCAAAAAAAAGCTGTTCGACTTTGCAGACGAACAGCTTGCTGAAGTTATCCTTATATGCGCTCGGAAACGGGAGGCGCGCATATGAAGAATGTCGTGAGAGGGGTGTTTCAGGGTGTGAGAGAGCGAGGCAGTCGATCCTAAACCGCCTTCTATTTTCCCTACTTAAGCTCCTTGTTTGGCAAGTTTAGAGGGCTCAAGATCTCCGCCTGCCGGCACATCAGACCGCGATCTTATGATTGGCCAGAAGAGTTGCTCGGCGGTTGATGTGTCGGGCAGATTTTCAACGCCCATGCGCTCTGGATAGCGCCGGGTGATTTTTGCGGTGCCGAACAAGACATCCCAGAAGAAGAGAAGATTTCCGAAATTGCCTTTGTAATTTGTGACGCCATCGTCAGCGAATTTACCGTGATGGGCGCTGTGCGTAGCCGGCGTCGAAATGGTGCGCTCCACAACCCACATGATCGGCGACAGCCAGCGGATTTTGTAGAGGGGCTCATCCCAGCGCACGTCGCTATGGGCGCCGAAGATGACGAGCATCTTCACAACGATATAGCCTGCGTAAATCCAGCCAAGGCCGAGATAGATGAGGGCGCCAGAGAACCACAGGCCCGGCATCATCGCATAGTAGAAGATATTGTTCCGATAGACGACGCGAATGGACAGGTATTCGGCATTGTGATGCGGGCGGTGCAACTTATAGAGCCACGGCACGGTATGCGACAGGCGGTGCCACCAATATTGGCTAAGATCATCGAAAATCAGAAATAGCGCGATCCCGGCGAAAATTGAGATCCCGGCCAAACTGTTCGCCGCATCAGGCCAAATCAAACTTGCCACAAACCCGCCGCCGAGTAGGGCGAGTGGCTGTGTGATGGCGAGCAGCGTAATCGTGCTCACGATCTCTACGATGGCGTCGCTTCGCGTTTGTCCCTTCTTGCGGAACAGTCCGGTATGAATGACTTCCAATACCGCAAACCCGATGAAGATTCCCAGGATGACCAGTTTTTCCATAACGCATTCCTCCGAACTCTTTTTTTTGGAGAAATAAGCAGAGGCCTGCAGGCTTGAATGCTAAAAATTTAGCATTTAAAGCGAAAAGATGGATCCCATCTATAACCAGCCTTTATTGCCTTTGCTGTCAGATGACGTCCGGGAGGCCCTCATCGCAGCGGGCCGGACGACGACTTATTCGGATGGGCAATTTATTCATCAGCGGGGCGAGGGCGCGCGAGGCCTCTCGATCATTCTCTCAGGACGAGTGCGGTTCGGCATCTATGCCGAGAGCGGCACCTATATCCAAACCACGCTTTTGAGCTCCGGACATTGCTTTGGGGAAGCAACCCTCTTTGCAGATGCGCCGCGCGCTTATGATGCGGACGCCCTCGGCGAGACAAAAGTGGTCGAAGTGAGCAAGCCGCGCTTTGACGCTTTGTTGGCGGAGGCGCCAAGTTTCGCAAATGCGCTATTGGTAAGTTTCACCACCCGGCTCTATGAAGCGCTTGAGTTTGCAGATGATCTTCGTGCGCTGTCTCCAGACGCGCGCATAATGAAGCTCCTGACGCGCCTGAAACGGTCTGGCGGCTTTGAAGAGAAGGCCATTCCGGTTCGTCAAATCGATATCGCGTATACGCTTGGGCTCTCCCGCGTGAGTGTGGGGAAGGCGCTGAATTTGCTGCAGCGACAGGGCAAGGTGCGGCTCGGCTATCGAGAAATCACGCTTGTTGAAACCGCGCATTAGCCGCACGCGATCTGCGTCATTGCGCCGAGCGCGTAAATTGCTACATCGCCCAAATGGACATTCGACCGGCCACCCCAGCAGACCATGCTGCCATCGCGCAGATCATCTTGCCTGTGTTTCGCGCGAGCGAAACCTATACGATTGACCCGGAAATCAGCGAAGCTGATGCCATCGCTTACTGGGTCGCGCCTGAGAAGATGACCTTTGTCGCGGTTGAGGATGGTGAGGTTTTGGGGACTTATTATCTGACAGCGAACCAAGGCGGTGGCGGACGTCATGTCTGCAATTGTGGGTATATGACCAGCTCGAAGGCCACGGGGCGCGGGATCGCAAGCGCCATGTGTGAGCACTCTCTGGAAATGGCAAAATCGCAAGACTTCAAGGCCATGCAATTCAATTTCGTCGTCGCCAATAATACAGGTGCGATCCGGTTGTGGCAGAAGTTTGGATTCGAGACAGTCGGTCGGCTTCCGCGCGCATTCCATCATCCGAGTGATGGCTTTGTTGATGCGCTGGTCATGTATCGCGCGCTCTAAACTCAGTCGACCATGAAGGCTGGACCCGCACTCGGATAGGCGTTGCTTTTTCGCGTTATGCTTAATGCGACCCCGGCAAATTTTCAGCTCGCATAGGCAAGGCTTTAAGCCCCGAGCTCTAGCCTCTCTGCAGTACAAAGGGAGCCGCTTATGCGTATGTCACCTGCTATTTCACTCGGCGCGTCAGCCGTTTTGGGGCTCGCTGCGACCTATGTTGCTTGGCAAATGACCAAGTCGGAGCCTGAAGCTGAAACGGTGGTCACTGAGGTGTCTCTACCGGCTGAAAATGAAGTCAGCGTCGTCGTCGCTGCCGACTTTATTGGCCGCGGCCAGGTGGTTGGCGAGCTCAATGTCGTGGTCGAGCGCTGGCCGGAAAGCCAAGCGCCTTATGGCTATTTCACGCATGGCCTCGAGATCGGGACGACCGAGTATGCGCAGCGCCTGGCGCTGACGGATTTCCAGCCCGGC
>JBCBDI010000265.1:0-3010 GCA_038529885.1 Pseudomonadota bacterium | reverse complement strand
AAGGAAATGTTTAGGCGACCGCGCGGCCAAGCTCAGGCGCGGCTTCTCCTGGGATATTGCCGGTTTCAGCCGCTTGGATCTGCCCACCAAAAGCGCGCAGCCAATCCATGCCTTGCGTGGTGCGTTCAATATGGACGCTACGCAGGTCATTCTCATCCGGAATCCGCTTGATCAGTCCGTTGCGTTCCAAAACGTCCAACGCGCGTGTGACGGCGGGTTTGGCAATGTTGAGATGGTTCGAGAGCCCGCGCACAGTATGCGGGCCAGGCGTGAGGGCGACCGTCATTAAGACGGCCTGCTGGCGCGCCGTCATATCGGACTCATCTGACCGGACATAGGCCGTCAAAGCGCAGCGCCATAAGTCTAAAGCCTGCCTTTGTGTCATCGCCATATCGCTCATCCCATTTCGTTTGATAAGCGAATCAGAATCCGATTTGCGAGTCGCGTAAAGAGTCCAGAATAAATTTTGTTTTGCACGCGATGGGAAAGTCGAAGGGCATACGATGACCCACCCGCAGACCCCAGCGAAGGCTGGGGTCCAGGGACGGAAATTTTCGATTTTAGTTATAGGCGCCTTTCGTCCATGGATACCTGCCTGCGCAGGTAGCTTCGGAAAGGGGCGCTCCGTCCAAAGGCTCCGAGACCCCGGACCAAGTCCGGGACCTCGGTGCATGCTCTAAAAGCTCAACACTTTCGCATACCGAACGTGCGGCAAAGATTTGAGCTGTTTGACGAGATCCGTAGATGGCTCGCTGTCAATTCCGATCAGGGCAATCGCTTCACCGCCGGCATCGGTCCGGCCTAGGTGGAAGGTCGCGATATTGATCTCTTCTTTGCCGAGCAAAACCCCGAGTGAGCCAATAAAGCCGGGCTTGTCGAGATTGTTGACGTATAGAACGGTTGAATTGAAGTCGGCCTCCAGCGCCATGCCTTTGACCTCAACAATGCGCGGCTGACCCGCGATCAAGGTCCCGGCAAGCGAGCGCCAGCCTGGCTCAGGATCATTCTCGGTCCGCTTGGTGCGCACTTTGATCCGGATCAAGCTGTCATAGACGGGGCTGTCTTCGGTCTTGGTCTCGGCGAGTTTAACCCCGCTCTCATTCAGGATAGCCGGCGCTGAGACCATGTTCACATCGCCGCGTGAGGCCCGCAACAGTCCGGCGAGAGCCGCTGCTGTCAGCGGTTTGCGATTAAGCTCAGCCACTTCGCCTTCATATTCAATGACGACTTCTTCAAAGCCATAGTCACTGATCTGCCCGGCAAACAGGCCAAGCTTTTCGGCGAGGCCAGCGAAAGGCTTCAAGCGCGGGGCTTCGTCGGCTGTGATGGACGGCATGTTCAACGCATTCGTCACCGCGCCGGTCAGCAAATAGTCGCTCATTTGCTCCGCCACTTGCAAAGCCACATTCTCTTGCGCCTCTGTGGTCGCCGCGCCGAGGTGCGGGGTGGCGATGAAGTTCGGCGCGCCGAACAGAACGTTTTCTTTGGCTGGCTCTTCAGCGAACACATCGAAAGCAGCGGCGGCGATGTGGCCAGACTTCAGGCCTTCGGCGACAGCGGCTTCGTCCACGAGCCCACCGCGCGCGCAGTTGACCAGGATCAAGCCTTTCTTGGTCTTGGCGAGCGCTTCAGCCGACAAGATATTGCGGGTCTGATCTGTGAGCGGCGTGTGCAGCGTGATCGCGTCCGCGCGGGCGAGCATGGCGTCTAGGTCAGTGGCTTTCTCGACGCCGAGCTCGATCGCGCGCTCTTCGGTCAAGAACGGATCATAAGCGAGCACTTTCATCTGCAAGCCCTTGGCGCGCTCAGCGACGCGGGCGCCAATGTTTCCGCAACCGATCAGGCCGAGCGTTTTGTAAGAGAGCTCGGTGCCCATAAAGGCTTTTTTCGGCCACTCGCCAGCTTGCGTGCCAGCGTTCGCGGCTGGGATTTGGCGCGCGGCGGCGAACATCATCGCGATGGCGTGCTCAGCGGTGGTCACCGCATTGCCGAAGGGCGTGTTCATGACGACAACGCCTTTGCCGGTCGCTGCTTTGATATCGATATTGTCGACCCCGATCCCGGCGCGGCCGATCACTTTCAGATTATCAGCAGCGGCGATCACATCGGCATCTGGCTTACAGGCGGAGCGAACGACCAGGCCATCAAATTCAGGGATTTTGGCAATCAGCTCATCCTTGCTGAGGCCGACGGCGGTTTCAGTTTCCAGGCCGCGATTGTGGAAAATCTCCACAGCAGCTGGGGCGAGTTTATCTGCAATCAGAACTTTAGGCATCTGTGTCTCCAAAGCGCCAAGCGGCGCGCTCTAGTCTGTGAACAAGGCAGTCATCGTCTTCATCAAACAGACGGCGACCGGTGGGTCGGAAGCCCAAACGCTGATAGAAGCGGTGGGCGTCCGTGTTAGAATTCAAAGGGTCAATGACGATCGCTTCGACGTTTGGGTCAGAAAACGCGCGATTGATCGCGAGGGTCATCATTTGCGTGCCATAGCCTTTGCCGAGGCAGTCACGCTCGCCGATCCAGATATCCATGGCCCGCAAATTGGGAGGGCAGTCTGTCCCCCAATAATGCGTGCGTTCCAGAGCTGGATCGATGACTTGCATGGCGCCGATCGGACGTCCGTCTACCTCAGCAATGAAAAAGGCGCTGGCCGGATCATCGCTGGTCACGTCTTCCTGCCATTCAGCGCCTTCGAACGCCACATTGGCGCCCGGATCGTCGCTGGTTGCGGCGATCACATGCGGTTCGTGGTCCCATCTTTCCAGATGCGGCACGTCCGCGGGCGTGGCAGGTCGAAGCACGAGTGACATGGCCGAAGCCTCAAATGCGCTTACAGCGCGGCGAGTTCTTCAGCGAAGGTCCAGTCGAGCCATGGCGTCAGTTTCGCAACATCATCCGGCTCAACAGTTGCCCCGCACCAGATGCGCAGCCCGGGAGGGGCTTTGGCGTATCCATTGGCGTCGAAACACGCATCTTCATCCTCGAGCCGCTTCATCATCCGTTTGATGAA
>JBCBDI010000264.1:0-3011 GCA_038529885.1 Pseudomonadota bacterium | reverse complement strand
TCTTCTATTCGAAAAGCTAGTCTTTCAACGCAAACGAGCAAGGATTGCCAACATGGGCACCGCAAAGACATTCATGCTTCTCGCCGCACTGACCGCGCTTTTTATGGCGGTAGGATATCTTGTCGGCGGCGCAATGGGAATGGGCATCGCCTTTGTCATTGCAGGGGGGTTGAATCTTTTCTCGTATTGGAACGCTGATAAAATCGTTCTGCGCATGCAAGGCGCCCGGCAGGTTGATGACACCGATCGCAGCCCTGTCGTGCGAACCTTTGTGCATGATACAAAAGCTCTCGCCAAAGCTGCCGGCATGCCTGAGCCGAAGATCTATATTATTGAAACCCAACAACCTAATGCGTTTGCGACGGGCCGCGATCCACAGAATGCCGCCGTGGCCGCGACCAGCGGATTGCTGAGCATTCTCTCTCGCGAAGAAACAGCCGGCGTCATGGCGCATGAGCTTGCGCATGTCCAAAACCGCGACACGCTGACCATGACCGTCACCGCGACCATTGCCGGCGCGATCGGCATGCTTGCTAATTTCGCACTCTTCTTGACCAGCCGCGAGCGCGGCGGAATGATCTCAGGTCTGTTGATTATGATCTTCGCACCGATGGCCGCCGCTTTGGTTCAAATGGCGATCAGCCGCTCGCGGGAATATGAAGCCGATAAACGCGGCGCTGAAATTTGCGGAAACCCGCTTTGGCTCGCCTCAGCTTTGGCCAAAATTGACCGCGGCGCGCGGGCAACCATCAATCGCCGGGCAGAAGCCAATCCGGCCATGGCGCACATGTATATCATGAACCCGCTGGCCGGACGGCGCGGCGATAATCTGTTCGCCACCCACCCAGCGACGCAAAACCGAATTGAAGCGCTGCATCGCTTGGCTGCGGAAATGGGCGCGGAACCGGAATCACAGCCCTCGCGCCGTGCCGCGGGTCCTTGGGGCTAAGACTTTAGAACCGCTTCTTCTGCTTGACCCCAGCGTATGACCTGCCCAAAGAGCCGCGATGAAACTGAGCGACTATTGGGTAGAAAAGAGCACCTCCAAATGAAGACTGGATCGATCCGATGAGCGGCGCCCGCGCAAGGCTAGCCGCTGCGCAGCTACTGATGACAGTCATGGAGGAGCGCCGAACCTTAGATGAAGCGCTCGCGTCGACAGCATCCTTTGATCAGCTCAGCGGTCCAGATCGCGGTTTTGCACGTGCGATGGCGAGCGCCGCCTTGCGCTATTTGGGCCGGATTGATGCTGGCCTCGCGCCCTTCTTAGACCGCCCTTTAGACACCGCGCCGCCGCCGTCCAGGTCACTATTGAGAATAGGCGCAGCGCAGGCTTGGATCTTGGAAACCCCAGATCACGCCGTCGTCGGAGAGACCGTCGCGGCCGCAAAGATCTGGCCACGCGCTCAACGGGCAACTGGATTTTTGAACGCCGTTTTGCGCAAAGTCGTGGCCGACGCCTCAGCCTTTGAAGCGGCAGAACCAGAAATGGTCTGGCCAGTTTGGCTGCGAACCACGCTCACTCAAAGCCTTGGCGCAGACGCTTGTAGAAAGCTCGCTTTGGCGCAAGTCGAGCCGCCGGAAACGTATCTGACACCGAAAAATGGAAACGCGGCTGAGCTCGCAACCAAAGTGGAAGGCACCGTGGTCGGGGACTATTCTGTCAGTGTTTCAAACGCGTCGATCGAACGCCTGCCCGGCTATGAAGAAGGCGAGTGGTGGGTACAAGACATCGCCGCCACGCTTCCAGCTCGGCTTTTGGAGCCGAAGGAAAGCGAGACCATTCTCGACATTTGTGCAGCCCCCGGCGGCAAAACTCTGCAGCTTGCAGCATCTGGCGCGCACGTGACCGCGATTGACCGCTCAAAGCCGCGCCTGAAACGCCTCAAACAAAACCTTTGGCGCACTGGCTTCAAAGGCAAAGTCGACGTCGTCCACGCAGACGCGACCGAATGGCAACCCGACGCTCCCGTGGATAAAATTCTTCTCGATGCGCCCTGCTCGGCCCTCGGCACGTTGCGGCGTCATCCGGAAGGTGGGTGGATCAAATCATCCGAAGACGTAGCGCGCTTTCCAAACATCCAAGAACGCCTATTACGCGCCGCAGAACAGATGCTGAAACCAGGCGGCACGCTTCTCTATTGCGTGTGCTCGCCCCTGCCCCATGAGGGCCGCGAAATTGTCGATCGGGTGGTCACAGAAACCAGCTTTTCGAGGGTTGCAATTGAGCCTCGGAACGTGCCGGGTTTCGAAGGCGCTATTACAGATCTTGGCGATTTGGTAACCTTACCAAATGGTGTCTTCGGACACGATGCGTTCTACATTTCTCGCCTCAAACGCGACTTATGACGAAAAGGTCATAAAATCAGGCCTATTTGCCTCGAAACCGCCGTCTCAGGTTCATGAGGAGTTCACTTAAATTCAGGCAAAACTGCACCCAGTCTATCCCGTGCATAAGGAGCACAAACTCATGACGACTGCATTGATTGCCTATAAGGCCCCGACCAAACTTTTCGCCGGCGCTGCTGCAGCGCTGACCCTCGCCGTTGCTGGCTGCCAAAGCTCGTACGGTGCTAATACCGTGAATTCGAGCTCGGTTGGTTATGCCATGACGGTCAAGCCCGGCGTTGTCACCAGCGTCCGTCCCGTAACCATTAAACCGGATCGTTCGATCATCGGGACCGCAACAGGTGCCGTTCTCGGTGGTCTTGCTGGTTCAGAGCTTGGCGGCGGCGATAAAGCCCAAACCGCAGGCGCAATCGGCGGCGCGGTTCTTGGTGGTATTGCCGGCAATATGATCGGCACAGCCGCAGGCACAAAGCAAGGCATCGCGGTGACCGTGGAGTTTAATGACGGCAACGTTAAAGCCTTCGTGCAACCCGCGGATACCAATATTCAGCCAGGTCAGCCTGTGAATGTCGAGTTTCGCGCAGATGGGGCCTATGTGGTGCCCGTACAGTACGCGCCTGGTTACTAATCACTTCGCGATTTCTGACTGTAAGTTAGCCGCC
>JBCBDI010000263.1:0-3069 GCA_038529885.1 Pseudomonadota bacterium | reverse complement strand
CGAAGCACACCGCAGACAAAAGAAGGAAGTCGCGAAAATTCATGTGCCTGGCCTATCAGGCTTCGGTCACATGTCTATCACGCCGTCGCGGGAAGAAGCGCTTCTAAATTCTCCAGCCGGTCGGCTTCTGCCGACGGCTTATCCCAACGAATACGATTGATGCGTGGGAAGCGCATGGCGATGCCAGACTTATGCCGCGGGCTACGCTGCAAGCCTTCAAAGGCAACCTCGAGCACAAGCCCATGATCTTTGGTCGCGGTCACGGATCGAACCGGGCCAAATCGCTCCAGCGTATTGTCGCGCACAAATTTGTCGAGTTGTTTCAGCTCCTCATCGGTGAACCCAAAATAGGCTTTGCCGACCGGGGTGAGCTGATCCTCGCCATCGACCTCGCGCCAGACCCCAAAGGTAAAATCTGAATAGAAGCTCGAGCGTTTGCCATGCCCGCGCTGCGCATAAAGCAGGACCGCGTCAATGAGGAATGGATCGCGCTTCCACTTAAACCAAGGTCCTTTGGGGCGCCCCGCTTCATAGACACTGTCCCAACGTTTGAGCATCAGCCCTTCAATTTCTGGTGCAGGCGGCGTGTTGCGCGCCGCTTCCAAGGCTTCGACGCTTTCAATTTCAACCAGAGGCGAAAGATCAATGCGGTCGGTGTCCAAACCCGCGACAAAGGATTCGAGCCGAGCCCGACGGGCCTCAAATGGCTTGGCGCGCAAATCTTCCTCGCCTTCGACCAGCAAGTCATAGGCTCGAATGAAGGCCGGGCGCGCCTCCATTTGTTTCTTGCTGACCGTCTTTCGATTGAGTCTCTGTTGCAGCTCATTAAACGGCGCGACACCGCCATTTGGCGCGCGGACCAAAAGCTCGCCATCAATAGCGGCCTCAAACGCCATCGCTGCGAGCACGTCCGGAAAGGTGTGGCTGATATCGTCGCCGGTGCGCGTATAGATCCGGCGCACACCCGCCTCTGACACTGCTTGCACGCGGATGCCATCATACTTCCATTCTGCCGCGAAGGTCTTTGCCGTAATCAGATCGGGATCAACCGCATCTGGATTGTCGCGATCCTTCTTGGCGACCAAAGGATGGGCCAACATGACGGGCCGAAACGGCGCTGCAATGTCAGGCCTAGGCTTGTCGGATTTGCCTTCCAGCCACGCAAATAGAGACAGATATGGCGCCTCCAGCCCGTGCCAGATTTCTTCAACCTCGCTTGGTTCAACCTCGCCAAATTGCGCCGCAGCGACTTTGGCGAGACGGGCCGAAACCCCAATCCGCAAGCCGCCTGTGACGAGCTTCAGCAGAGCCCAACGTCCGCGCGCATCGAGCGCGTTCAGCCAGCCCTCGATCAAACGTTCGCCTTGCGCTTTCGTCGCCTCTGAGAGCTCAGCCACCACTTCGCTCAAACTCGGCACATAATTGGCGCCATGCTCGGCCGGCCATATCAGGCTGACCGTATCGGCCAGATCGCCGACATAATCATAAGAGAGGCGAAACAGTTCATGATCGACTTTGCTCTCAACCAATCGCCGCACCAGACCCGCTTTCACGCCGGGCAGATCAATTTCATTGGTCAGCGCCGCCAACGCCCAGCCACGCTCCGGGTCTGGCACGGTCGCGAAATAATTCACCATCAATGCCAATTTCCCATTGCGGGATGGGGTTAAGAGCAAGCGCTCTAGCAGATTGGCAAAGGCTTCCATGCGCGCAGATATGGGGCGTTCTATGCAGTCGGTCCAGCGCGCCTAAACCAGGGTTAAATTGCCCTTAGGTCAAGTTTGTGCTAGTTCTGCCCGTGTTGGAAGCGGGAATAGCCAGTCCGCGCAGGCTTTCAAAGCCACGTATAGTAATCTTGAACGAGACCAAAGACTGTAGGTGGACTGGCCGCTTTCATTTCCTCGAAAAACTAATACCCGTCCGCATTACCGTCTTTACGCATCTCTGTCGCGGCGATCCAGGCGCCGCTTTCAAAGTCGCGCATAATGGCTTGATAGCCGCCGCCATTCGCATTGCAGCAGACCACGGTGTGACCTCGGCGCTCCAACTCGATCCGCGTCTCAACTGGGATGCCGCTCTCTAAATGGATTGCGCCCATATCGGTTTCGCAGGCGTCTCCATCGAGGCCATCGGTGGGCTCGCAGCCGCCGCGATGTTCCCAGCGCGCGGCATCGCCTGCCTCTTGAAGGCCCATATCAAAATCGATCAGGTTGAGAATAACCTGCACATGGCCCTGCGGCTGCATCCCGCCGCCCATTAAGCCAAAGCTCAGCCATGGCTCATACGGACACGCGACCTCTGGCGCCACAGCCGCGACCTGACAGCTCGGCATGTCTTTCTTGAAGGCGAAGGCTGGAATGATCGTATGGAAGGGACGTTTGCCGGGTTCGAACACATTCGGATGCTCTGAATCGAGACTAAACAGCTGGCCGCGATCTTGGAACATGAAACCCAGGCCATCGGCGACCAGGCCAGAGCCCATGCCGCGATAGTTCGATTGGATGAGCGAGACCATCATACCGTCTTTGTCGGTCACGGTCAGATAGGTCGTGTCGCCCTCCTCAAGCTTGAGATCGGCGCGCAGCAGATCTTCGCTGATAGGCGCGTCTTTGGAAAAGCCAGGCTTGGGCGGCACCATGGCTTGGGTGATATCAATTGCTTCGCCGCGGGCTGCATTATAGCCGGGCGAGATAAAGACGCGCGGATCAAAGCCGCTAAACGCAGGATCCGCATAGCCGGCAGCCCGGTCCGCAAAGGCGAGCCGCTTGGCTTCGACTTGCGCCATCAAACTGTCAGCCGAGCCAAAGCCCATCTCGCGCAGATCAAAGCGCTCAAGCATTTCTAACATTTGCAATGCCGCAACGCCTTGCGTGTTGGGGCCGAGCTCACACAGCTTGACCAAGTCGCGATAGGTTGAGCAAAGCGGCTCCACCCATTCGCCTTCATGCGACGCGAAGTCTTCATAGCGCAAGTATCCACCGATCCGTTCAAAATAAGCATCCATCGTACGCGCGATGGAGCCTTTGTAGAACGCATCCCGCCCGTTCAGCGCGACCTTGGTCAGCGTAT
>JBCBDI010000262.1:0-3108 GCA_038529885.1 Pseudomonadota bacterium | reverse complement strand
GAGCCGCGCATCACCCGCGACCATTCTGAGCGCATGCTGCGCGGCTTTGGCGCAGAGGTTTTGAGCACAAACGATGGCGACGCGAACCTTGTGTCCATTCAGGGCGGTCAGTCCTTAGAGGCGCAAGAAACGATTGTGCCCGGCGATCCGAGCTCGGCTGCGTTCCTCGCGGCTGCTGCAATGATTTCGCCCCGCGGCGGCGTGGTCGTCGAAGGCCTCATGTCGAATGAAACCCGTGACGGTTTTTATCGCGCTGCGGCTCTGATGGGCGCGCATGTCGGCGCTGAAGATACAGGCACCGCGGCCGGGGAGCGCCTGATCGATATGAGCTTTGAAAGCGCTGATCTTAAAGGGACGGAGATCCCGACGGAGCTCGTCCCAAGCATGATCGATGAATTTCCAATCCTCGCCGTGCTCGCCGCTTTCGCAACGGGAACCACAGTGGTTAAAGGCGCCGCTGAACTCCGCGTCAAAGAGAGCGACCGAATTTCAGCCGTCGTGAATATGTTACGCGTCAATGGCGTCGAGGTCGAAGAGACCGATGATGGCTTCATCGTTGAAGGCTGCACGGGCGCCGTGCCGGGCGGCGGTTTGGTTGAAACGCATCATGATCACCGCATCGCCATGAGCGCGCTGATCATGGGTACAGCTTCGCAAGAACCGGTTCGGATTGATGATGCTGCGATGATTGCGACGAGCTATCCTGACTTCATGGACCATATGCGCACGCTCGGCGCGGACATTGAAAACGCTTAAAGCGCGCAAATTCCAGAACACAGAAAAGGCCACCTTGAGGAAAGGTGGCCTTGATGGCGCAAGGGGATGCGCATCCCTGTGATGGGATTCTTGTGAAAGGGGCGAGCTTTAAGCGAAGCGCTGCCCGCGATAGAACATTGGAACCTCGCGTGTCGCGGTTGGTTCAGTGGCTTTCTCGCCATCATGCTCAACGCCGCGATAAGTCAGCTCTGGGCGCCGCATTTGCTCAGTGAGAGTCTGAGCGCGTTTAGGAGCCGCTTCGTACGCTACGCCGCGATAAAGTAGTTTTGTCATCATGACCTCCTTGTTTGCGCGGGGCCAGCACGCTGGCTCTGCTGTGTGTCATATGAGCTATATACGCAAGGTGTGTAACTTTGTCAAGCAGCACATATTTGTTTTTTTGAGCAAGCTGTGGTCTTTGGTTTCACACCGTAAATTTGGGGACCGCGAAAGCGGAAGGACATTCACGACATGGAAAAACTTGATCAGCGCATTCAACTGGTCGCCTCTGCCAATTTTTCGAAAACTGTCGATCAATGGCGTCGAACCCAATCTGACTTGCCGTCGAGATCTGAAGCGATACGCCGTTTGGTCCATCTCGGCCTGACCTTTGACGAGGAGAATCCCATGCGCATGATCACCGCGATTATCCGCCCGCACAAATATGATGAAGTGCGTGAAGCGCTGATCAGTCTCGGGATTGAAGGCATTACTGTGACTCAGGTGAAAGGCTTCGGACGCCAACGCGGAAAAACCGAAATCTATCGCGGCGCAGAATATGAAGCGGTAGAAGTGCCAAAGCTGCGGCTCGAAATTGCTGTGCAAAGCACCATGATCGATGAAGTGCTGAGCACGATCGAGAAAATCGCTCATACGGGCAAGATTGGCGATGGCAAACTCTTCGCCCATGCGCTCAGCGATGTCGTCCGGGTGCGCACCGGCGAACGCGACGAACAGGCTCTTGGCTAGGTCGACCCAGATACGATGATCATTGCCATTGATGGAACACTCGCCTCAGGCAAGGGGACGATCGCGCGGCGTTTGTCCGGCTGGTACGGGCTCGCCCATATGGATACCGGACGGCTCTATCGCGCCACCGGCATTGCCGCGCTGAATAAGAAGGTGGATTTCGAAGACGCAGAGGCGCTCGCTGAAACCGCACGAACCTTGGATCTGAACGACTATTCTGAAGAAGCACTCCGCACGGCAGAGGCGGGCCAGGCGGCCTCGAAAGTCGCCGCAGTTCCGGAGGTTCGAGCGGCGCTGCTGCAATTGCAGCGTGACTTTGCCCACCAGCCAAAAGGCGCCGTCCTTGATGGCCGCGATATCGGCACGGTGGTTTGCCCGGACGCTGACGTAAAACTTTGGGTGGATGCGAGCGTCGAAGTGCGCGCGACACGTCGCTGGAAAGAGCTCACCGAAAAAGGCGAAACGCTCTCGCTTGAAGAAATGATTGCTCAGCTCAAAGAGCGCGATGACCGCGATAAAAACCGCACTGACGCCCCAATGATTGCAGCCGCAGATTCAGTCTTGATCGATACCACTCACCTGACTATAGACGCGGCTGTGGATAAAGCGCGGGCAGCGGTCGACGCCGTGATCGCCCAAAAATCTGAGAGCTCTGGGTCTTAAAGCCCAAATCTAAAAGCCCTCATCTGCTTATCCCTGACATCGCAGCGACGTCGGACCGGACGCATGGTGCATCTGGCCGTGAACCCCGTAATGCTGCGCATCTGGAGACCCCATGACTGATTCAATGACCCCCTCGACTGAGGACTTTGCCTCTATGTTCGAGGAGAGCGCTGGCGCTGCAACCCTTCAAGAAGGTAAAGTTGTTCCAGCCACCGTCGTCTCAAATAATGGCGACTTTCTCGTGCTCGACGTTGGCCTCAAAACCGAAGGCCGCGTAGCAGCAAAAGAATTCCTGCTTGAAGAAAAGCAACCTGAAGCTGGCGATATTGTTGAGGTTTATCTCGACCGGATCGAAAACCTGATGGGCGAAGCTGTTCTGTCCCGCGACAAAGCGCGCCGTGAAGAAAGCTGGATCCGTCTGGAAGACAATTACAACAAAGAAGAGCCTGTCAAAGGCGCGATTGTTGGCCGTGTTAAAGGCGGTTTCACCGTCGATCTTGGCGGCGTGAATGCCTTCCTTCCTGGCTCACAAGTCGACATCCGCCCGGTGCGCGATGTTGGCCCTCTGATGAACGAAGTTCAGCCTTTTGCCATTCTCAAAATGGACCGCGCCCGTGGCAACGTTGTTGTATCGCGCCGCGCCATCCTTGAAGAGAGCCGTGCCGAACAGCGTGCGGAAATCGTTGGCGATATGAATGAAGGCGATACCCGCGAAGGCGT
>JBCBDI010000261.1:0-3122 GCA_038529885.1 Pseudomonadota bacterium | reverse complement strand
TCCTTATGTCCCCGTCACAAGACCCTCTACGTTGAGGCATCCGTTTCGGTTCTATCGTTGGTGAGGGTCATAGCCCCGATCATCGGCAGCGTCTTTCCCTCAATCGCGAATAGTCCCTATCGCGAATACGCATAGATGGGGATGACAATCGCGTTATGGAAGGCTGCAGCAGCTAGATTTTGCTGTGATGGCCCGGCGTCGGGGTCAGTCGTCTTGTTTCTTGGTTCGAAAAATGAACCGCTTTGAGAGCGTATAATTGGCCGCAAGACCGCTCAGAGACCCGAACGCAACCGCGATGACCGGCGTGCTGATCAGAGGAAAATTCTGAAGGAGCAGCGCGGTCGAGACGACCACATTGATCACGCCGCCAACCGAGTTTGCGGAGACATATTTGAGGTAAGATTTCAGCAGAGACTGATCGAGTAGGCCCTCAAATGTGAGCCACATATTCAAGAAAAAAGTGGTCGTCACAGCGACCCCAAACGCGATCAGGCGCGCGGGAACGACATGCATCACTTCGTTGAGGATCAGAAGCGTAGCCGCATCTACCACATAAGCGAAAGCGCCAACCAAAGCGAAGCGCATTACGGGCGGCAGGAAGTCGAGTCGGTTCTTCACCCGCGTCGCCCTAGTCTTCGCTTGGCACGTAATCGAGCGGCGGCGTCACGACATCTGTGCGCGGCGCGCTCGGGGCGGCATTGCTTGCGCCAGGAGCTGGCAGAGCAATTGGGCGGCTGGCATCCAGTTCGCGTTCTGAAGATTCATAGCGCGGATGCACCAGCGTTCCGGCATCGCCAAAAGCGTAGACCAGGCGGGACCAATCGCGCTGCGCATATTGGAACGCGCCGCCGCGAGGATCGATGTCCGACCATTCGGGCTCGCGCGCCGCTGTCACCGCCATACGGCCCCAACGCTCAGCCTCCGTGAGGTCGCCATAGCCGCGCAGGGCTTTCTCCAACAGGAGGCATAGTCGAGCGGTTGGCTTTTCTTCAACCAGAAGCGCGAGGGTCTTCACCGCGTTCAGCCAGTCCCGGTCTTGCATGGCGAGTTCTGCCGTCAGGATGCGGCTCTCGCGATGATCGGGATTGGTCTCAATCAGCGCGCGCAGGCGGTCAGCTATGAGTTTCGGCGTCGCGCTTGTGTCGAGGCGGCGCGTCAGCTGGGCGAGTGCTGGATGCGGGCGGGCTTTCCAACCCAACTCCAGCACGCCGGTCGCGGCTTTGATCTTATTGTCGATCATCAACTGGCGAGCGCCATGCCAAGCGGCAGGCGGGAAAGACGGGGCAGAGCGGATGGCTTCTGCCAAAAGGCGCTGCGATTCTTTGCGCTCGCTATGCTGAAGCGCGGCGGCGCGCGCGGTGTACAGAACGGCGCGGCGGCGGCGCAGGCTTTCGCCTGAGATCTGTCCGCGCTTCTCGCCAATGGAGAGCGTGTTCAGCGCCTCGTTCCAATTGCCGGCCGCGACTTGGCTGTCGAAGAGCGAGTTAAACGGCCAGTCTGCGCCGGACTTCATTTCCAACGCTTCGCGGGTGCGGGCTTCGGCAGAGATAGCGTCGCCGCGCGCGCTTGCCGCTGAAGCGGCGCCGCGCAGACCTGCCAATTGTCCGCCGGGCAGGCGGGCGAGCTGGCCCCAGGCGCGCTCTGCGCCAGACCAATCATCTGAGATCTCAGCGGCGCGTGCTTCGAGCAAAAGCTTGAGGCGATCATCATCCGCATGCTGAGCCGCTTTTTTGGACAGTTTCTTCGCCATCTGCGCATCGCCCGCTTCAGCGGCGAGGAGGCCGTCGGCGAGGGCTTTGTTGGCGGCTTTCACTTTCGAGGCTTTGCGCGATTTGCTGAACCGGTTGGGCAGCGTGACCAGACCCGTCAGCAGCGACCAGACAAGCGCCATCGCAGCGCCGACAAGCAAGATTGCGAGCAAGGCCCAAACCAGCTCGAACTCATATAAAGTCCCATTGCCGAGATCGAGCGTCAGACCGCCTGGCAAACGCGAGGCCCACATCACAAAGACGCCGGCGACGACGATGAGAAGGATGATCAAAAACAAGATGATCATGGGCGCTCTTCCGCTATCATGGTGAGGCGCAGCGCCTCCAGTGTTTCTTCCAACATGTGTCGGTCTTGTGCACTTTGCACCCAATCTGTGAAGACAGGCTGAAGATTGCTGTCGATCGCTTCGAGATGCTCAAGCGTTTCAGAGAGGTCGCCGGCCTCTAAGTCGGATTGGGCGAGCAAGAGATGATCGCGGGCGGTGACAGCATCGGCGCGTCGGACTTGGATGCCATCTCCGAACAGGCTGCGCATCCAGCTCGAATTGCCGGGCATGGTCTGCGCTTCGAGATCCAGCGCGCGATCCATTAGCGCGGGATATGTGGCCTTCAGGTCCGAAACGGTTGGTACAGCTTTGGTGGCAATCGGCGCGAGGTTCTGGACAGCAGAATTGCTCGGCATCGCCGTTTCGAGCTTTTCATAAGCGGCGATAAATGGACGGCCGCGGCGCGCGGCGGCTTCGATGGCGGAGAGGGCGAGGGCGGCTTCGGTGCGGCTGTTTGAGCTGGCAGCCGCGGTCAGGCCTTCGGCGCTGGCTTTATCTTCTAGCTCAGCGACGCGCAGCTTGAGGGACTCTAAGGACGTGTCATAGGTGCCGAGCTGTGTCACCAAGGCGTCCTCAAGCGCGCTGAGGCGGGCTTCGATGGCGGACAGGTCTGGCGGCGTGTCTGCGGTCGTGAGCTCAGATGGCGTGTCGGCCAGGCTGGCGACGCGGGCGCGTTGGAGGGCAGAGACATCTGCTTGCAGCGCTTCAATCTCCCCGCGAACGGCGCGCAGATCCGTCACGGTTCGCGTGCGATCGGCGCGTAGACTATCGGCGCGGGCGCTGAGCTCGCTGATCTGAGAGGCAAGGCTTTGGGCCTGCGTCGACCGCTCTGTGCCGGAATTGGCGAGGTTAGAGACTTGCGTCTCGAGCGCCGCAAACTGATCTGCGCCGGGCTTGACCCCCGGGATCCAACCGGCGCTGATCGCGGACACACCGAGACTCACGATCGCAAGCAGGCCGAGCCGAAAGTCTCAGCCCCCAAAGCCAAGACAAGTGGCCCTGGCTGGCTGGCCCTCGTGCTTGTCGG
>JBCBDI010000260.1:0-3169 GCA_038529885.1 Pseudomonadota bacterium | reverse complement strand
GCCAAATGACTTGCAGGATGGCAACCAGCGTTCCGCCCAAGAACGCCAGAGTTTCTAGCGCTTCTTCCCAGAGGTGCTCCGCATTTCGTCCGGTCCGTTCGAGGAGATCGACGAAACCATGACCTGGTTCGATCACCGGTGGCGCATGTTCTTCCTGGGTTGCGAGCGTTCGCGCTTGGCTGAGCAGCGAGGTGATCTCCTCGCCAGCGCCGACCAGATGCGGGCTACCGCCAAGATTGCGCAATGTGCGATCGATCAAAAACGCGCCAGCTGTGTCCAACCGATCAATGCCAGATACATCGACCTCGCTGAGGCTATGATGGCCGACTGTTTCGGGCAGGCTTCGCAGCTTTTCGTCAACTGAAGCGAGGGTCATAACCACCCAATCGCCCTGCAGCACCAGCCGCGGGCGGTCGCCCCCAATGAGTTCGAAAACGGGGGTCACCGCTTCTTCGCTTCGTTTCGACACTGTTTACCTTAATCAGACAGGCTTTAAGACGACCCCCAGAGCGTCATTCAAATTTTACCAATCCGGCAAAGACTTCATCCATGCGCCAGATGACCATCACCCCAGTGTCTTCGCCTCTAAAAGCGGCTTTTGCAATCTCGCGCGGGGCAAAAACCACTGCAGAAACAGTGCTTGTCGAGATCAAAGAGGGCGATCATGTCGGTCGCGGCGAGTGTGTGCCCTATGCCAGGTATCAAGAGAGCCGGGTCAGTGTGGTCGCTCAAATCGCGGGGTTGGAACGTGAAATCGAGCAAGGCCTGAGCCGAGAAGACCTGCAAAGACGGCTTCCTGCCGGGGCTGCAAAATGCGCGATTGATTGCGCGCTTTGGGACCTGGAGGCCAAAATCACCGGAACGCCGGTTTGGGAATTGGCGGGTCTGCCTGAGCCAAAACCACTGCCGACAACGATGACGATTAGCTTAGATGAGCCAGAAGCCATGGCGAAAGCTGCGCTGGCGACACCTGCAAAGATTTTGAAGCTCAAGTTGGGCGGACCTGACGATATTGTGCGTGTCGAAGCCGTGCGCCGGGCGCGCGCTGACGCCAAGCTGGTCCTAGACGGCAATGAAGGCCTCGACCCAGATCAGTTTCCAAGTCTTGCCAAACGCGCGGCAGAGCTCGGCGTGGTGCTGATTGAGCAGCCCTTTCCTGTTGATCAAGATAATGCGCTCACGCGCCGTCCCGGCTATGTCGCCATCTGCGCCGATGAGAGCATGCACACGCGCGGCGACGTGCAGGGCCTCGCTCGGAAATATGATGCGATCAATATCAAGCTGGATAAAGCCGGGGGCCTCACCGAAGCGCTGCGCATCATGAAAGAGGCGAAACGCTGCGGTATGGGCACGATGGTCGGCTGCATGGTGGCAGGCTCGCTCAGCATGGCACCTGCTATTCTCTTGGGCCAAGTCGCGGACCTGATCGATCTCGATGGTCCGCTTTGGCTGGCCCAAGATGTTCCCCATAAGCTGCGCTATCATGAGGGGGAGGTCTCCCCGCCAAGCCGCGAGCTTTGGGGCTAGCGTCTACTCGGCGTGGACCGGATGGTGTTTGGCCATCCATTCGGCTTCTTCACCCGGTTCCGGCATGATGGCCCCGCCTTCGAGCACCCAGCTCGCGGGCACATCGACGGTCACCATATCGATTTGGTCCAATGCGATCCCGGCATGGGTTTCCACCGATTGGCGCATTTGCGAGACGATTTGCGCTTTTTGTTCGTCATTGCGACCGGCGCGGATGCTGCCAAACAGGAAGGCCGTCTTATCGCCGAGCGGCTGGTTTGGGGCATCTTCTACGAAAAAGGCGTGCACGAATTCAGGCGGTGCACCGGTGACATCGCAATGGATGCGGGTGATGTCGGCCGCGATTTTCGGCTTGGCCTCGTCTTTGATGGCGCCTTTGGCGGCGTTGCAAACATAAAGGGGCATCTTAGCTCTCCTCTTCAGGCAGCGGATCGGAAATCACGCCGACCACTTCGTTTAAAGTTTGATTGGTTTCGGCCATCCACATGGCGCACAAGTCGCGCAACAGGGGCTCACGCTGGGCTTTCGACACGGGCGCATTGGCGCGGATCGAGATGATTGCAGATGTGCTCGGACTGCCTGCTGTGAAGCCGCTTCCCGCAGGCACACGCAGCCAAGAAATTTCAGCCGGCTCGCCAAAGTGTTTCTCTGTGAAGGCGTTTAGGTTCTGACGCAAAACCGCTTCGGAAGCGGCTGAAACTTGTGCGTCTTGAACCACGCAATTGCATGGGATCATGTTTGGTCCTCCTTCTCTTGATGCCAGATTTTAGGCGGGGCGCCATTGGCGCGGCGCATCCCGATTTCGTGAAGCTCGACGAGATCACCGGCCTCGCGGCGCGGCCAGACCCGGGACAGTCGCTCACCGGTTTCTTTGTCCGTGATGACGGTCGAGGGCCCCTGCTCATGCGCGACCCATTTGTCGCCCCATTGCGCCAGCGCGATAATCACCGGCGAAAGGTCGCGGCCCCGATCGGTGAGGCGGTACTCGTCATAAGCCGACCCGTCATCTGCCGGAACTTTCTTCATGATCCCGCCTTCGATCAGGTCATTGAGGCGACTGGTCAGCGTGTTTTTGGCGATGCCGAGATTTTCCTGAAAATGCTTGAACCGGCGCGCACCCATCATCGCGTCACGGATGATCAGAAGCGACCACCAGGAGCCGACATGGTCCAAGGTCCGCGCAATCGAACACTGCATTTCGGAGAAAGATTTAGTTTTCATCGGGCTCTGCATTTAGTTGCAATATGAAACCACATATCCTAACTGGTCTCATATTGCAACTACTTATTTGACGAAACAGCACGCCCTATCGATCAATCGGAGATCTCAAAATGCAGCTCAAAGTCCACGGGACCATTCTCTCGCCATGGGTCCGCCGCCTCATTGTTTTTATTGAAGAAAAGGGATTGGACTATGAGATTATCAATGTCGTCCCCATGGGCGACCCGGACCCGGATTTCCTAAAGATTAGCCCGCTCGGCAAAGTCCCAGTCCTGGAATTCAATGGCCGGTTCTTACCCGACTCGCTGGCGGCCGCGACGCTCTTAGAGGCAGAAGCGCCAGAGCCCGCTCTGTTTCCGAAAAAGGGATGGAACGAGGCCTGGATGCTGTCGCGAGATAATCGTTCAACCACAGCATCCAG
>JBCBDI010000259.1:0-3204 GCA_038529885.1 Pseudomonadota bacterium | reverse complement strand
GCGCCAACTCCGGCAAGACTGCCGGAAATGATCCGCAATCTAAAAGAGATCTCCACGACCCATTGAAGCGCCGCCATAAGCCATCGAACAAAGGCGTTTGAAAAAGGTCTCTGCCAGCGCGTCGTCTTTTTCAAGCTCTGTCGCGAGCGCCGCCCAAGCCGCCGGGACCGTCGTGTGCTGGGTCGTGGAGATCTCTTTTAGATTGCGGATCATTTCCGGCAGTCTTGCCGGAGTTGGCGCGCCCCAATCGATATACATGGTGCCGCCCCAATCGAGCATATTGTGCAGGATCGAATTGGCACCATAGGTGTGGCTCCATGGCAGGAAGTTGCACATGATTTGAACCTCGCCCGTCACTTCACAAAGGCGGTCTTCGTCCCAAACCGAACGGATCATCTTCGCATTGGCGGCGATCATGCCATGCGTATTGATCACCGCTTTTGGTTCGCCTGTGGAGCCTGAGGTGAGCATGAACTTGGCCACAGTCTCAGAGGTTAGGCGGTCAAACGCCTCTGCAACAGAGTTTCCACCCGGCACAGCAAACGCATCCAGTTGGACACTGTTCAAACCCTCCGGTGCATGGCGCGAATAGATCACCGTGCGGCCCCCGACCTCCATACCGTCCAAGCCCCGATGATATTCAGCACCGTCTTCGACATAGATGTATTTCGGCTCGACCAGCTGATCGACATAATTCAAACGGGCAAAGTCTTGGCTGAGCAAAGCATAAGCTGGCGTCACCGGAACGACTGGACAGCCCGCCAACATCGCGCCGTACATAATCACGGCATGATCAATCGTGTTGCGCGATAAGATCATCACGGGCGCTGCATCCCCGGCATTCAAAAAGCCTTGGGCGATGCTTTGCACGCGGGCCCACGCTTCCGAATAAGTGATCTCGTGCCAGCCGTCTTTCGCGGGGTCGATCGGATCGCGCTGCGCCAGCCAAATCCGGTCCGGCGCTGTTTCGGCCCAGTGTTTAAGCGGCCACAACATATGCGGTGGATGCGATTTAAGCGGCTGCCCATTGCTCAGCAGCGTGGTGCCATCCGCCCGACGCTCGACCCGCAACTTTTTCGGCAAGTAAGGAACTTCCCGAAAAGGGATGTGTTCAGTCTCACTCATATCCTACCTGTTCTTTGTCTTCTCGGTTTTCTGTGCCGAACGACCACACGCAGATCAAGTCTCGTCAAGCGTGTCCTCGCGGCGCAGCGGGATGAGTATGGGCGGCAAGACGGATTCTGTAATTGTGATCTCAAATTGGTGTGAGAGAAGGTGATCGTTGCTTGAAGCGACGTTAAGTGCGCCGCCGATCCGCTCAAGCTAGGTCCCATAACCGTCAACTCCTGACGAGATCACGGCTGAAGGACCGCCCCAATGAATAGAACAACTCTCCTCGCATTTGCTGCATCCTCCCTCGCGGTGCTGCCGGCTGCTGCCCAGAATGATGAAGGCTTTTATGTCTCAGGTTTCATTGGCGCGGGCTTCCCGGGCGACATTGAACTCACCGGTGTGCAGACGCCGGAAGCTGGAGCGCCTGGTATGCCAGGGGCGCCCGCGCGTATTCAAACTGATTATGATAGCGACACAACGATCGGCGTTGCGCTCGGCTATAAAACACCGTGGGAGTTTTTCGGGATCTTTCACCCGCGCCTCGAACTTGAATATTCCACCATCGAAGCGGACGTGAGCGGCGGCAGTTTCAATGCCGGTGCGCAACCGTTTAGCGGCGACACCAAAATCGATTTCTTCCTGGTCAATAATTATAGCGACATCATCTGGTCCGACGATCAGATCCTAGTGCCTTATGTCGGCGGCGGCTTAGGCGTCGCAAATGTCGATGCCAATATCCTCTATGCAGGTGGCGGCTCACCGACGCCAAACTTCGTTGCGACGGGCGACGATTCTGGGCTCGCAACCACGATTGCGGGCGGCCTGACCTGGCTGACCGGCGCCGACTGGGAAGTCTATGGCGAAGCCCGCTATTACCAGATCTACGATGTTGAACTTGAGCGCCGCTTTATCGGCAACGGGGCCAATCTGCTTAACGCCAATGTGTCAGATGATTTTGACGGCACCAGCCTCACCATCGGCGCCCGCTACAAATTCTAGACCTCCCTCACCTTAAACGATCATCCTCCCTCTTGTGATCGTTTACCCCGGCCTGGCAGCTATTCCGCATATGCTGTCAGGCCTTTTTTCTGCTTGCATGGATGACAGACAGAACCCGGCGACTTACATCTTCGCGCATGGCGTCTCCATTCGCATATCTCCCGCATCGCGCGGTCCTGTCCCTCACCGGCCCGGACACGATCACTCTTCTTGAACGCCTGGTCACGAACGACACGACCAACTGGGCGCCTGGCACCACACGCTATGGCGCACTGCTGACGCCGCAGGGCAAAGTTTTGGCAGATTATCTCGCCGTGCGCACGGCAGATGGCGTCCTGCTCGACGTCGCAAAATCAGAAATCGAGGCGCTCGCCAAGCGGATGAAAATGTTCCGCCTACGCGCCGAGGTCGAGATCGAGATCTTGGAAGACGTCTTCGTCGTCGCTGGAATAGAAGATGCCCCCGAAGGCGTAAGACTCATTTCTGGCGCCCAGCATGTTTATCTCGACCCCCGCTATCCCGGCGGACGCTTACGCGGGCTTGCCACGAAGGAAAGCTGGGCGGCTTGGTATGGCTACCACCCCGCAGAGTGGTCGCGCCCGATCAACGAATATCACGCAGATCGCATTGCCAATGGCATTCCAGAGCAAGGGGCGGACTTTGGTAGCGCAGACGTGTTTCCTTCCGACATCAATATGGATGTGCTTGCCGGGGTCGCGCTCAACAAAGGCTGCTTTGTCGGTCAGGAAGTGGTCAGCCGCATGCATCGCCGCGGCAAAATCCGCAAGCGCACGTTTCGGGTGGACCTCTCCAATGCCAATGCAGCATCACAAGGCGATGACATTACAGCCCCCCTTCCCATCGGCGCGCTCACGAGCATTGAAGGCGCGCAGGCTTTGGCGCTTGTCCGCGTTGACCGCTTGGTCAAAGCCGAAACCGATGGCGCCGCCCTGCAGGTTAATGAAAGCTCTGTCACAATTGCCAAACCCGCTTGGCTCGAAGCCGATCTCGCCGCTATGGAACAATCATGATAGGCGCGGTAGAGCGGATCATCCATCGGGGCCCAAGCGCATGGGACGCGGTCAGTCATGA
>JBCBDI010000258.1:0-3206 GCA_038529885.1 Pseudomonadota bacterium | reverse complement strand
CATCCGCCAATATCAGTTTTATTTGGCAGATCATGATGCAGGAACGGTGAAAGGCTGGATCCAACTGGATGGAGACGCTGCGGGTCAGGCCGTTTCTTATAGCATTCCTGAACTCGGCTTAAACGAGACCATCACGGCTGATGATCAAGGTCGCGCTGCGCTCGAATTCACCGCTGATCTCGACCTCTGGCATCCGAGCAACCCAAAACTGTACACGGTCAATATCTCAAGCGGCGATGACGAGATCACTGACACGATCGGTTTCAGAACCATTGCGCGCGATGGCAAGAAAATCCTGCTAAATGGCGAAGAGATCTTTTTGCGCGGGATCAGCATGCATGATGAGTCCTACCTAAAATCCGGCGTTGCCTTTGATGAAGCGGACGCGCGCGAACAGCTCGGGCTGATCAAAGAACTCAATGGTAATTTCGTGAGACTGTCTCACTACCCCCACAATGAATATGCGGTCCGGGTCGCAGACGAAATTGGGCTATTGGTCTGGAGTGAAATTCCGATTGTTTCTCTGATCGATTGGGACAATCCAGAGACGCTCGCCGTCGCTCAAACGCAACTTCGCGACAATATCCACCGCGATCTCAACCGCGCCTCAATCATCATGTGGTCGATCGGCAATGAAACCATGCCCCAATCTCAGGACCGCCTCGACTTCCTGGCGGAGCTTGGCCGCGTTGCACGGGAGGAAGATGTCAGCGGTCGATTGATCGCGGCTGCCCTGGTCGGCGACGTCACCAAAGAGTTTGAGGAAGTCGGCAAACGCCTCGCGGCTCAAATGATCAATGATCCTGAAGTTGATGCAGCTGCGAAAGCGCAAATGCAGGCCCTGCTCGATCATGCCGGTGTCGATGCAGCGAGCGTGCTCGAAGCAGAGATCGAGATCATGCTCAACGATCGCCTGGGCGAAGTCGTGGATGTGATTGGCTATAATGAATATTTCGCCTGGTACTATTCCTCATTCTTAGGTCCGCAATTCCCGGTCGATGAGGCAACCGTTCGTCGTCACATGTTTGATCTCATGGATGATGTGCGGTTCCGAAACGTATTTGGAAAACCGATCATCATCTCCGAATTCGGCGCTGGCGCGAAACAGGGTTTCCGCTCCGAAGAAGCGCTGCTTTGGTCAGAAGAGTATCAAGCCAAAGTCTACGAAGCCCAAACCAGCATGTTGGCCAATAGCGACTATGTGCAGGGCATGAGCCCGTGGATTTTGAAAGACTTCCGCTCTGCATTGCGGAACCTGAATGGCATCCAAGACATCTACAACCGCAAAGGCATTGTCAGCGAGACCGGGCAGAAGAAACTCGCCTTCTACGTGCTCCAAAACCACTATGCCGCGCGTGTGCAAGCTGAGAGAGATGGAGACGAATGAGCGCCATCCGCCCTCTCAAACTCGACCCTGATCGCTTTTTCCCCGCCGAACCCAACGCAAGGGCCGTAGCGCGGGGGCTCTATGAAAGTGTTCAGGGCGCGCCCATCATAAGCCCGCACGGGCACACGGATCCAGCATGGTTTGCGACGAATGAAAATTTCGCCAACGCGACAGAGTTTCTGCTTGTGCCGGACCATTATGTTTTGCGGATGCTCTACAGCCAGGGCATTGCGCTAGAGAAGCTTGGCGTCGCCCCCAAAGGCGGCAAACCTACCGTCGCGCCGCAAGAGGCCTGGCGCCTGTTCGCAGAAAACTATCACCTGTTTCGAGGCACCCCGTCGCGCATCTGGATGGATCACGTCTTTGCGGAAGTCTTCGGCATCGATGTGCGCTTGAACGCCGAGACGGCCGACACCTATTACGAGACCATTACAAACGCGCTTCAATCCGACGCTTACAAGCCTCGCGCGCTTCTCGATCGCTTCAATGTTGCTTTCATTGCGACGACAGAAGGCGCACTAGACCCGCTCGAACACCACGCCAAAATCATCCAAGATGGGTGGGGCGCGCGCGTGGTGACGACGTTCAGACCGGACGACGTGATCGATGCAAGCCGGTCTGATTTCGTGGACAATGTCAAAGCGCTGGGGGAGCTAACTGGGCAAGATACGACGTCCTGGAGCGGTTATCTCGACGCCTTGCGGGCGCGCCGCCGCGTCTTCATCGCGCATGGAGCGACCGCGAGTGATCACGGGCACCCGAGCGCAGCGACCGCGGATCTGTCGCGCACGGAATGCGAAGCCTTGTTCGCGAAATGCCTCTCAGGGCAGTCAGAGCCTCACGAGCAAGAACGCTTCCGGGCACAGATGCTGACCGAAATGGCAGGCATGAGCCTGGAAGATGGGCTCGTCATGCAGATCCATCCCGGCGTCTATCGCAATCACAATCAGGCGCTATTTGACCGCTTCGGACCGGACAAAGGCTCAGACATTCCCCTGCCCGCAAATTTCGTAGAGGGGCTTCATCCGCTCTTGAACAAATATGGCAACGAGCCCAGCTTCTCGCTAATATTGTTTACGCTTGATGAGACTACCTATGCACGAGAGCTCGCGCCGCTGGCCGGGCACTATCCCTGTCTCAAGCTCGGCCCGCCCTGGTGGTTCAATGACAGCCCTGAGGGCATGTTGCGGTTCCGGCAACAAGTCACCGAGACGGCAGGCTTCTACAACACAGCCGGTTTCAATGACGATACACGGGCATTCCTCTCCATCCCTGCTCGGCATGACCTTGCCCGCAGAATGGACGCGCACTTCCTTTCGCGTCTCGTTGCTGAGCAGCGGCTCGATGAAGATGAAGCCTATGAATTGATGCAAGACCTAACCTCTCGCTTGGTCCGGCAGGCTTACAAACTCCCAAGCGCGGCGGACGATCGCGCGGTTGCGGCTGAGTAAGCCTCAGCGTCGCCTTTCAGAAAGCACCCTCATGAAAATCACCAAAGCCTATGTCATTGTGACCTGTCCCGGTCGCAACTTCGTGACGCTCAAAATCGAAACGGATGAAGGGGTTTATGGCCTCGGCGATGCGACTCTAAATGGCCGCGAAATGGCGGTCGTCGCCTATCTGGAAGATCATGTGATCCCGGTCCTCTTGGGACGCGATCCCGCTCGGATCGAAGACATTTGGCAATATCTCTATCGGGGCGCGTATTGGCGACGCGGCCCAGTTACCATGTCGGCCATTGCGGCGGTAGATACAGCGCTCTGGGACATTAAAGGCAAAGTGGCAGGCATGCCGGTCTATCAACTTCTCGGCGGCGCGT
>JBCBDI010000257.1:0-3257 GCA_038529885.1 Pseudomonadota bacterium | reverse complement strand
CTTGCCGCACCAAAGAGAATTGCGACCAGTCGATTACCTGGGCACGCGAGTATGGCGTTCCCCTGAACGTCGTCGACCAACCCGAAGAATGCGACTTCACCATTCCCAGCATTTTGGAACGCGGTGAGATTGTTGCAGCTGTTGGCTCAGGCGGCGCAGCGCCTGTGCTCGCCAAACGCGTGCGCACCAGTTTAGAAGCACTGATGCCCCAGAATATGGGCCCGCTCTCCGAGCTTGCGCGCGACTTCCGGCCCCGCGTCTATGAATTGCTTGATGATAGCACGAAACGACGCCAGTTCTGGGAAGCGGCTTTGAACGGGGCACCTGCAGATCTCGCGATGGATGGCCGCTTCGATGAGGCGCGCGACGCCATGGAGGCTCTGCTTCAGGATGTCGCCTCGCCTGCCAATCAAGTCGGTACCGTCCACATTGTCGGCGCTGGACCGGGCGACCCAGAGCTTCTCACGTTGAAAGCTTTCCGCCTGATCCAAAACGCTGACATTGTTTTCCACGACCGTTTGGTCAGCGATGAGATTTTGGATCTGGTCCGCCGCGATGCGACGCGCGTCTCTGTCGGCAAATCGAAAGCCAATCACAGCGTCCCGCAATCTGAGATCCATGAGTTGATGATCAAAGCTGCTCAAAACGGACAACGCGTGGTGCGCCTCAAAGGCGGTGACCCGTTCATTTTTGGGCGCGGCGGCGAGGAAGTCGAAGCGCTCCGCGAGGCGGGCATCGAGGCGAGCGTGGTGCCTGGAATTTCGTCCGCGCTCGGATGCGCAGCATCTGCCAGTCTCCCTTTGACCCATCGCGACCACGCGCAAACGCTGACCTTTGTCACGGGCCACGCTAAATCAGGCGACGTGCCGGACTTGGATTGGGACGCCTTGGCAAAGCCCGCCCAAACCGTGGTCGTGTTCATGGGCGTTGGAACCGCTCCGGTCATTTCAGAAAAACTCATCCGTGCCGGGCGCTCGACCAGCACACCGGTTGCCGTGATTGAAAACGGTACCCGGCCAAATGA
Source organism: Pseudomonadota bacterium (assembly GCA_038529885.1). Taxonomy (GTDB): domain Bacteria; phylum Pseudomonadota; class Alphaproteobacteria; order Caulobacterales; family Hyphomonadaceae; genus Henriciella. The sequence goes on along the minus strand of JBCBDI010000257.1, from coordinate 2,233 downwards.
AATCAAAGTCTTCGGGACCCTGGCTGAGCTCCCGCAATTGATCATCCGCGCCGGCATCAAGGGCCCTGCGCTCCTCGTCATTGGCGAGGTCAGCGCCATTCCCGCCGAAGCCCTCGCAAAACTCTCATCGGAGACCGCCGCATGACCTCAGTTCGTCCGAAACTGAAACCAGACACCCCAAAAACGGTCACCGCTTGGGACACCGCCTCCGGCAATGTGGTCTGGATGCGCAGCGATGAGACCTGGACCGAAGATGCGAGCGAGATTGGCGTCTTTACCGGCGATGCCGCAGAAGCTGCGTTGGAAAAAGCGAAAACCCAAGAAGGCGCGATTACGGACCCCTATTTCATGGAAGTCACCGAAGACGGCAAAGTCGCTGGACGCGAAACCTTGCGCGAAAGCATCCGCGCGAATGGTCCAACGGTGCCCTATGGAGTGATCGTCTGATGCCGAGCCGCGAGATCACGAAACTGACGCTCTATGGCGACAGTATTTCTGGCAATTGCCAAAAGCCGCGCTGGACCGCCGACTTTCTCGACATTGATCATGATTGGGTCGAGGTCGATATCTTGAATGGCGGCACTCAGTCGGAAGAGTTCTTGGCGCTCAATCCGGTGGGACAAGTGCCGATCGCGCGCTGGCCCGATGGACGCGTGCTGCCGCAATCAAACGCGATCATGCTTTATCTGGCCGAAGGGTCGGACCTCATTCCTGAGGACACGTTCCAACGCGCGCAGATGAATTCCTGGCTGTTCTGGGAACAATACTCGCACGAAACCTCAATAGCCGTGCGCCGGTTCAAGAAACACTATTTGAAGCTGCCGGATGAAGAGATTGATCCGCAACTCATGGTCAAAGGCCGCCGCGCCCTTGGCGTCATGGAGATGCAGCTGACTTGGACCGACTGGCTGGTCGGCGAAAGCCTCACTTGCGCGGATATTGCTCTGGTCGCTTATACGCGCGTCGCACATGAGGGCGGGTTTGATCTTGCTGAATTTCCAAATGTTGAACGATGGGTCAGCCGTGTCGAAGGCGCGCTTTCCATTGGTCACGCTATGCCCAAACAAGGGGTCACTTTGTAATGTATCGCTATGACGAGTTTGACGCGCAGATTGTGAAAGAGCGCGTTGACCAATTCCGTGGGCAAGTTGAACGCCGTCTCTCTGGAGAGCTCCTAGAGGATGAGTTCAAGCCGCTGCGCTTGCAGAACGGAGTCTATCTCCAGCTCCACGCTTATATGCTGCGTGTGGCTATTCCATATGGCCAATTGAATGCCGCGCGGATGCGCAAACTTTCCAAAATTGCGCGCGACTATGACCGCGGCTATGGCCACATGACGACGCGCCAGAACATCCAGTATAATTGGGTGGCGCTGAAAGACATTCCGGACGTACTCGCAGAACTCGCCGAAGTCGAGATGCACGCCATTCAAACCTCCGGCAATTGCATTCGAAACACGACGAGCGATCATTTTGCCGGAGCGACGAAGGATGAATTGATGGACCCCCGCCCTTGGTGCGAGATCATCCGCCAATGGAGCACGTTCCATCCTGAATTCGCATTTCTGCCGCGTAAGTTCAAAATCGCCGTCAATGCGGCAAGCCATGATCGCGCGGCCATTCGTGTCCATGATATCGGGCTGCAAATTGTAAAACGCGGCGATCAGGTCGGCTTCGAAGTCTATGTAGGCGGTGGCCAAGGGCGCACGCCTGTGATTGCCACCAAAATCAGCGATTTCGTGCCGGAACTCGAACTCTTAGATTATCTCGAAGCGATCATGCGGGTCTATAACCGCTTCGGTCGCCGTGATAATAAGTACAAGGCGCGGATCAAAATCCTGGTGACGGAAACCGGTGCTGAGGAATTCACGCGTTTGGTCGAAGAAGAATATGCGGCCCAGCAAAAGAGCGAGAAAATCGCCCTGCCCCAGGCTGAGATCGATCGCATTCACGCCTATTTCGCGCCGCCCGCCTTTGAAGAAAAGTCTGACACAAGCGATGCCTTTGAGCGCGCCAAGACAGCGGACGCGGCCTTCGCCAATTGGGCCAAGGTCAACCTGCACCCGCACAAAGTCCCAGGCTATACGTCTGTCACAATCAGCTTGAAGCCGATTGGCGGCCTCGCTGGTGACGCCACAGACAGCCAGATGGCGGTCATGGCGCATTTGGCCGAAACCTACGGGTTTGACGATATCCGCGTCACGCATGCGCAAAATGTGGTTCTCCCACATGTG
>JBCBDI010000256.1:0-3294 GCA_038529885.1 Pseudomonadota bacterium | reverse complement strand
GAAAGAGATCAAAGGCTCCTTGGTCGAGCATTTGGTCTCTTTCGGATTGACGAAATGGGTCATCCCGAATTTCTCGCCCCATTCCTTTTTTTCAGAATTTATATCGACGCCAATAATCTTGTCTGCGCCGACCATTCTAGCGCCTTGGATCACATTGAGACCGATACCGCCCAGGCCGAAAACGACGACATTGTCCCCGGCTTGCACTTTGGCCGTATTGGTCACCGCGCCGACGCCTGTCGTCACGCCGCAGCCTATATAGCAAGCCTTATCGAAAGGCGCGTCTTCGCGAATTTTCGCCACCGCGATTTCCGGCAGGACAGTAAAATTCGAGAAGGTTGAGCAGCCCATATAATGGTAGATCGTCTCGCCCTTATAAGAGAAGCGCGAAGTGCCGTCTGGCATGACACCTTTGCCTTGTGTCCCCCGGATCGCGGTGCAGAGATTGGTTTTCCCAGACGTACAGCTTTTGCACTGGCGGCATTCGGGCGTGTAGAGCGGGATGACATGATCGCCAGGCTGAATGCTGGTCACGCCTTTGCCAACCTCACGCACGATGCCAGCGCCTTCATGACCAAGAATGCTCGGAAAAATGCCCTCACTGTCAAACCCGTCCAGCGTGTAAGCGTCAGTGTGGCAAATACCGGTGGCCATGATTTCGACCAGGACTTCGCCCTCTTTCGGGCCCTCAAGATCAAGTTCGACAATTTCCAATGGCTTCTTGGCTTCAAACGCCACGGCAGCACGTGTTTTCATAAGAACCTCCCAAAATTCTTCACCCGCAATAAGCGCGCTTATCTCTGGAAGCTCAACCTTTTTCTGATGGCTAGTGCCGCTTACGCAGATGCGCTGCGATCAAGCTGACTTTAGAACCGTTCGCCGTGCCGCTTTTAGCCAAGCCTCAGCCGCTGCCTCAAAGTCGCTCGGCTGAGACTCCCAACCGAAGCTGACGCGAATGGCACTCTCGGCGAGCTCGTCGGAGGCGCCCATCGCGGCGAGGACGAGCGAGCGTTTCACCTTGCCACTTGAACAGGCTGAACCAGAGGAAACTGCAACGCCGCCAAGGTCCATCGCCATAACCTGGGTCTCGGCGCGAAAACCAGGAATGGCGAAATTCGACGTCTGCGCCAGGCGGTCTACGCCTTTGCCAAACACCGTCACATTGCCTTCGGCCAACAGCTTGGCTTCCATCGCATCGCGATAGGTTGCCAGCTTTTGCAGCTTTGGCATATCGCGAATGGCCGCTTCGGTCGCGGCTCCGAAGCCCGCAATTCCAGAGAGGTTTTCCGTTCCAGAACGCAGAGAGCGTTCTTGCCCGCCGCCGAACAGGACCGGCTTAAGCGGCGCGCCTGAGCGCACCCAAAGCGCCCCAACGCCCTGCGGCCCGCCCACCTTGTGGGCCGAGAGCGCGAGATAATCGACGCCGAGCAGTCCGACATTGACCATGACTTTACCAAGCCCCTGCACGGCATCGCAATGAGTGAGGCCACCGGCTTCTCGCACCATTGTTGCCGCTTCGGCGACGGGCTGGATCACGCCGGTCTCATTATTCGCCATCATCAGGGCCAAAACGGGTGTGCCAGCTTTGGCGAGATCCCATTTCGCCAAGCGATCGCGCAATCCATTGAGGTCAATGACCCCGTCTTTCGTCACGTAAACCGTCTCGACCGGAACGCCCGCATAGCCCGCATTCTTGGCCACAGCCTCATGCTCAATCGCGGAGACTAAAAGCGTACACTTGCCGTCCAATTGCGCAACGACGCCATTCAAAGCGAGTGCATTCGCTTCTGTCCCACCGCTCGTAAACACAACATCCTGCGCACGAGCGCCAATCGCCACCGCAACCTGACTGCGGGCCTGCTCTAAGAGCTTGCGAGCGGCGCGGCCTGGTCCATGCACGCTGGACGGGTTCGCGCCCGCGTCGAGCGCGGCCAGCATGGCGGTTTTTGCCTCCGGGCGAACCGGCGCTGTTGCATTATAATCGGCATAGATCATGCAGCGCATATATCACCCTACGAGCACGCCTGAAGAAAAATTTGCATTTGTCCATCGAGATTCGCTATAGGCCCGGCTCGACTTAGTTTTACCGCCAGAAAGCGAGACAGACCGCCATGGCAGAAATGCTCATTCAAGGCCCACAGGGCCGGATCGAAGCCCGCTATACGCCGCCGCCATATGAAGGCGCTTCCATCGCCCTCATTTTGCACCCGCACCCCCGCGCCGGTGGCTCAATGCAGGACCCGATCACGATCCGCCTTTATCAAATGTTTGAAGAAAAGGGCTTTGGTGTCCTGCGCTTCAACACGCGCGGCGTTGGTCGCTCACAAGGCGTTTATGATCAAGGCGTTGGCGAGCTGGAAGATGCCGCTTTTGTGCTCGACTATATGGAAAACCTGACCGAGAGCCCGCGCTATGTTTGGTGCGCGGGTTACTCCTTTGGCGCGTGGATCACGCTGCAGCTCCTCATGCGCCGCCCAGAAATTGATGGCTTCCTGGCGATTGCGCCGCCAGCCAATCACTATGACCTAAGCTTCCTCGCGCCTTGCCCCGCCTCTGGCCTGATCATCTCTGGCGAGAGCGATGCGATCTCCAAGCCGTCTGACGTTGAGCGGGCGCTGACCAAAGTGCGCATTCAAAAAGGCGAAGAGATTGAACGCGCCAGCATTCCAGGCGCGAACCACTTCTTCCAAGACAAGCATGACGATCTCATCGATCTCTGCTCGGCTTATGTCGATCGCCGTCTGATTGAAGACGAAGAGAAGCTCCGCCGTGAGGCCGAAGCTGCTGCCGCGAAGGCTGGAAGCCGCAAACCGCCCATCCCGCGCGCCCTGCCGCTCAAGCCGGAAGACAATACTCCGCAAGGCTAAGCTTGGACCTGGGTCCACAAGTCAGGCTGAATCAGCTACCTCATCCGCACCGATGAGCCATGAGGACCTATGTCTGATCAGCCTGTCTTTCTTGTCCCCCACCCTGCGCATGCAAGCGATGGGATCGAGCAGCTTGGCGTCGTGATCGCGCGCGCGGGCTCCCACTTGGATTTGCGATACGAATTGACCGGCGACCTCGCGAGGCTGCGTGTGCCCTCAGATGACCTCGGGCAACGCCGCGATGAGCTCTGGAAACAGACCTGTTTCGAACTCTTCGTGCGTGCCCCAAACTCAGAAGGCTATCTAGAATATAATTTCTCACCCGGCGGCGATTGGGCGGCGTATTCGTTTCAAACCTATCGGGAAGATATGCAGAAGATCGCCTGCTGCCCGCAATCAAGGTCTCAATCCGCGGCGGGGCGCAGGC
>JBCBDI010000255.1:0-3296 GCA_038529885.1 Pseudomonadota bacterium | reverse complement strand
TATCTTGCCCCGCGCGTGAGGGCAAGATAGGTGCGCTCAATATCATGCGCGGCAAACAGCTCAGACAACCCTTTATGCGCGGCTTCCGTTTTGGCGACGACCAGAACCCCGGTTGTGTCCTTATCAATCCGGTGGACGATCCCAGGACGCTCGACCCCGCCAATGCCTGGCAGCGCGCCTTTGCAATGATGCAGCAAAGCGTTGACCAGAGTGCCCTGCCAAGTGCCAGGCGCGGGGTGCACCGCCATGCCGGCGGGTTTGTTGATCAGAATGAGATGCTCATCTTCAAACAAAATCTCGAGCGGAATGTCTTCTGGTTCGGGCGTCGCTGGCACAGGCGGCGGCATATCCAGGACATAGGTCACGCCGGGTTCCACAGCCTTTCTCGGATCGGTTTGCGGCGACGCAGAACCGCCCCGCTGTTCGGACACATGTCCTTCTTTGATCAGCGTTTTCGCGCGCGAACGCGAGAGCTGTTCAATTTGCTCGCTGAGGAATCGGTCAAGCCGGGTTCCTTTATCGCTATCGCCTGCTAAAGCTGATAATTCTGTCATGAGATGGGTATAAACCCACGAGGCAGAAAACGTCATGTTGGAATCGCAATCGCGACCACAACCGGAGAAGCTGGGACTATGTCAAAAATAACAAGACGCGGCCTATTGGGAGCGAGCAGCAGTCTTTTGGGCCTCGCGGCCTGCAATGGCGAGCCGCTTTTGGAGCCTGAAGCGCGGATCACGGTCAGTCCGGATGATCGCGCGGGCTATCCTGGCAATGTCAATTTCATCCACGGCGTCGCCTCCGGTGACCCCTTGCCAGACAGCGTCATCATTTGGACCCGGGTCACCCCCGATGCCGCCTTCCCTGAAGAACCCGTCCCGATCAGTTTTGGCGTGTTTGAAGACGCCGAGCTGACAATGCCCGTTAAGTATGGCCAAGGCTATGCCACCGCCGAACGCGACTATACGGTCAAGGTCTCTGTCGAAGATTTGCAGCCCGATAAAGAGTATTGGTTTCGCTTCATCGCCAAAGTGACATCCGGCGATGTGAACTCGCCGGTTGGCCGGACAAAAACGACAGCGGCGAGCGGCGATAAGCCGGTCCGGTTGGCCGTGGTCTCTTGTTCCAATTATCCGTTTGGCCGGTTCCATGTTTATCGTGAGATTTCTAAGACTCCCGATCTCGATGCAGTGATCCATCTCGGCGACTATATTTATGAATATGGTGTCGACGGCTATGGCGGGTCAGTCGGTCAGGAGATTGACCGCAATCACGAGCCGCCAATGGAAATCGTCACGCTCGACGATTACCGTGCCCGGCACGCCCAGTATAAAACCGATCCTGACCTACAGGCCGCGCATGCAGCAGCGCCTTGGATCACCACTTGGGATGATCATGAGAGCACCAATAACTCGTATCGTTCTGGGGCAGAGAACCACAATCCAGAAGCCGGCGAGGGCAATTGGAGCAATCGTAAACAAGTCGCGGTCCAAGCCTATCTCGAATGGATGCCAGTGCGTGACCCAGAAGTCGGGATGGCGCGCGAAGCGCTCTATCGGCGGTTTGAGTTTGGCGATGTCGCTTCGGTGATTTGTCTCGAAACGCGCCTCACCGGGCGCTCAGATGAGATCAGTTGGTTCACCGCGCTAGGCGGTCTTGAGCCTGCGCAAATCCCGCTTGCCGCGGCCAGCACGATGCTCAAAGTTCAGGATCCCGAACGCACCATGCTCGGCCAAGTCCAAGAAACTTGGCTCGAAGATCAGTTCGCTGCGTCCACCGAAGCCGGCAAATCCTGGCAGGTGCTCGCCAATCAAATCATCATGGCCCGCGTGCGCCCGCCGAACTTTGAGCGCAGCCTATCCGACGAACAAAAAGCCGCTCAAGATATCGGCTATGTTCAACAACTCATTCCGTTCAGCCAACTTGGCTTGCCCTGGAATCTCGATGCGTGGGACGGTTTCCCCGCCGCGCGCGACCGACTTTATGAGAGCGCCAAACGACAAGGCGCCCGCTTGGTCACACTGACCGGCGACACGCATACTGCATGGGCGAATACTTTGGTCGACGCCAATGACGAACAGCGCGGCGTTGAGTTTGGGTGTACGTCCGTCACCTCACCGGGCTTCGGGACCTATATGAAAGACGTCCCGGACATTGGGCCGCAATTTGCTGAGGCGAATGCCGAAGTCGAGTATTACGACCCGCATGATAATGGTTGGACGCTGGTCACTCTGTCCAAGGACGAGGCGCGCGCAAACTATAAGAAAGTTAGCGACGTGACCGCGGACACCTATACGGCCAGCGAGGTCGCCTCTTATGCCACACGCCGCGATGGTGATGGCATGACACCGCTCGAGAAAGTTTAGCGCAGCAGGTCAGCACAGAGAGAGAGGTTGCGAACCGTCGCCTGCGGTGAAATTTGCGTCACGTTCGGCCGCGAAAATTCACAAAATCTATGTAGATCAGTGGGTTAAGGAACTGGCGATCCATAAAGACCGCTGAAACACAGCAGGCGCAATGTTCCCATAGGTATCGGTCTAAGCTATTTCCGGCGGCCTAGGAATTGCAGATAAGGCCGACATGGAAGACGACGCCCCAGCCGAACAGATCGAGCAAGTCGATCAGGTCCCAGACACTGCACAGGCCATGGAAATTGTCCAAGGCCCGGACGGTCAATTTTATCTTGTCCCTGACACCGATACCGAGCCAGCTACAACGGCAACGGCGGAAGCGGCAGTCGAACCAGAAAGCACGACGTCGGGCCTCTTTTCTTGGGCAGATCCGATCCTCGCGGACCCGGTTGGCTGGGCGCAAGCCAATCTGCTCAATATGGATATTCTGCTGCCATATGCCTGGCAGTTCGCGGCTATATTTGCGGCGCTGATCCTCGGCGCGATGTTCGCACCGCGGGTGCGCGCTGGGGTGATGATGGGCCTTGAGCGTCTGCCCGAAAATCTGAGGTCCTTGGTCGAAGCAACGCTGCCGCGGCTTGTCCGACCAGCGCTATGGACCGCTCTCCTCTATGCGGCGCAAGCTGCGATGGCGGGTGCCGGCTTGGAGAGCCTGCTCGTTCGGATCGCGTCTTCCCTGGCGCTCGCTTGGTTGCTGATCCGGATCGTGACCGCCTTCTTACCAGAAGGGTTCCGCAAACCGGCTGGATGGGTGATTTTCGTCTTCGCAGCCTTTTATGCCGTCGGCGTGCTCGATGAGGTAATGACTTGGCTATCCAGCATCGGGCCGCCATTTGGCGGCCGCGTCATCAGTCCGGTCTTCGTGGTCCAAGCGATCGCGACCGTGGC
>JBCBDI010000254.1:0-3297 GCA_038529885.1 Pseudomonadota bacterium | reverse complement strand
CGCAATTGATCTCAAATCTGATCAAGGTCGCGAGCTTGTCATGAAGCTTCTGCCGGAATGCGATATTGTTGTTGAGAATTTTGCGCCGGGCGTATTGGAGCGGCTAGGCTTTGGGTATGAGGCCCTAAAAGCGGCGAACCCCGCCATCATTCTCGGCCAGATCAAAGGCTTTGGCAGCACCGGGCCTTATGCGGACTATAAGAGTTTTGACGCCACCGCGCAGGCCGCAGCCGGCGTGTTTTCAACGACCGGTGAGCGCGACGGTCCGCCCATCTATCCGGGCACAACGCTCGGCGACTCGGGCACAGGCGTCCAACTCGGCATGGCGCTGCTGGCCGCCTATATTCAAAGACTACGAACCGGCGAAGGCCAATGCGTGGAGATTTCCATGCAAGAGGCGGTCACCTACTTCATGCGCACGCGGATTTGTCAGAACGAAACGTGGGGCGGAAAAGCGGTGCCGCGCAATGGCAGCAATCTCGGCGTGCCGCCAATCGGGCTATACCCCTGCAAACCGTTTGGCCCGAACGATTATATCTATCTGTTCGCCACAACGGATGGCCAATGGGACATGCTCTGTGTTCTGACTGACAATCCTGAATTGCTCGCCGATGAGCGTTATATGACGCCGCAAGGACGGCTTAAGCATCGCGAACCTTTGGTCGAAGCCTTATCAGAGTGGACGCGGAGCAAAACCAAGTTTGAGGCGATGCAAATTCTCGGCGAAGCCGGGGTCCCCTGTTCAGCCGTTTTGGACACTAAAGAGCTCCACGAAAACGAACATCTGCGCGAGCGCGGCTTTGTCCAAGATGTGGAGCTTCCCGTCCATGGCAAAGTTCCGATGCTTGGCTTTGCTCCTCGCCTGTCAGCGTCTGAAGTGGCGATAGAGCCTGCGCCAAGACTAGGAGAGCATACGCGGGACGTCCTCGCCCGCGAGCTTAACCTGAGCGAGGCAGACCTCGATGCCCTGCAAGAGCAAGGTGTCATCGGCCATCACGGATAGTCTCACAAAACTCCCCAGAAAACTCCTCGAATAGAAAGAATTATTGGATGTCGGAATCTCTAATCGGTCTGGAAGCCGAAGTGCAGCAAACGGTTGGCGCTGATATGTTGGCGGCAAGTGTTGGCAGTGGCTCGGTCAATGTCTTCGCCACACCGGAGCTCATCTTGCTCCTCGAGAAAACGGCGGTTGAAGCGCTGGCGGGGCACTTAGAAGACGGAAAGACAACCGTTGGCTCAGGTCTTGATGTAACTCATCTCGCGGCAACGCCGGTCGGCATGTCCGTCAAAGCAACTGCAAAAGTAACCGGCGTCGAAGGCCGTAAAGTGATCTTCGAAGTCAGCGCCACAGACGAAGTCGACAAGATCGCTGCGGGCACGCATACGCGCTTTATCGTCAGCGCCGAGTCTTTCCAGGCTCGCGCTGACGCAAAGGGAAAGTAGCCCGCGTTTCGCGCGCTACTTGTCTTTACTCAGCCAATTAAAGGTCTGAGGTTTGCGGCCCGCGCGCGGATGAATGATCACGTTCACGAGCGCGGGTCCATCAAATGCCATCGCTTGTTCAAGGGCAGCCGGTAGATCCTTTGGATCATCGACATAAAGCCCCAAACCACCAAACGCTTCCATTACGGCCTCATAACGCGCTCTCGGCGTTAGAACGACCGGAGGCACGGGCTTGCCTTCTTTGATATTATCGACGCCGACGCCAATGCCGCCATTGTTGAGAACGATGAGCTTCGCCGGCAGCTTGTATCGGCTGAGCGTTTCGAGCTCCATACCTGAGAAGCCGAAGGCGGAGTCGCCCAGCACGCCGACCACGGGCTTATCAGGGTGAACGGTCGCTGCGGCGATGATGAAGCCAAGGCCAATCCCCATCGTCGCATAGGTCCCGGAATCGAGACGCTGACGCGCGCCGCGATTGGGCATCTGGGTCCGGCCAATATCCAACGTATGGGCCCCTTCCCCGACAATGATCGCATCATCCGGCAACCAATCCGCGATGTCTTTGAAGGCGCGGTAGAAATTCATTGGCGCAGAATCATCTTCGATCATCGGCTGAAGCGTCGCGAGATTATCCTCTTGCTTCGTCTTGAGTGCTGTCCGCCATTCGGTGTCGGCGGCATAACTCCACGGCTCAGCTTCGAGCGCGTCATTGAGCTGTTTGGTAATCTCTTTGCCGTCGCCGAGCAGCGCCACTTCGGCCGGCACATTGGTGCCGATTTCTTCAGGCGAAATATCGAGCTGGATGATCTTCACATCTTTGGAGAAGCGGGGCGGCAAACCAAAGTGCATGATCCAGTTCAAACGTGCCCCCATGAGGAAGACAACATCAGCATCTTTCAAGGCCAGACTACGCGCAGCGCCAACCGAGAGCGGATCGTCATCCGGCAAGGTCCCTTTGCCCATAGGCGAGTTCAGGAACGGCAGCTGCGTGCGGTCAATAAAGTCGCGGACTTCATCTTCGGCGCGCGCCCAAGCCATGCCTTTACCAACAACGACCAGAGGACGTTTGGCTGATTTGAGCGTTTCCAGCGCCGACGCAATGTCTTCACTATGGGCCTGAGAGCGCGGAGGCTCCCCCACAGTAGCCGCCATTTTCACATCATCTTCTTCAATCTCAGCGTGGATGATGTCGTCGGCAAAGTCCAAATAGACGGGCCCAGGCCGACCGAAGAGCGACGTGCGCACCGCTTGTTCGACATAGTAAGGAATGCGTTCTGTCTTCTCGATCGCTTGAGCATATTTACAGAACTGTTCCGCCAGCGCGACCTGACGTTCTTCTTGGAATGCGCCCATGCCTTTTTGGAAAGTAGAGGACGCACCGCCAATCAAGATCATCGGCCAGCAATTCTTCTCAGCATTGGCCAGTCCTGACAGAGCGTGGACAACGCCCGGCCCGGAGACAACCAAACACGCTTGCGGGCGACCCAGCAAATAGCTTGCAGCTTGCGCCGCATAGCTCGCGGCTTGCTCATTACGCATGCCGATGAACTTGATGCCTTCTTTCTGAGCCACATTGGCAATGCCATATACCGGCTCGCCGACAATGCCGTACATAAAGTCGACACCTTGTTGTTTTAGGCATCTTGCCATTAGCCTGGCGCCATTAATGCTGCCCATTTCGGTCTCCTCGCGATCGAGTATTCTAATTAGAGTTTGTACTACTGAATGATATTGGCGGCTTTTAAGCGCTCAATGTCCTCGTCGGATTTACCCAACTCTTTGAGAACCTCGAGGCTTTGCGCGCCAAGCTTTGGCGCACGCTGTTTAGGACCGACATCGGCATTGTGGAATCTG
>JBCBDI010000253.1:0-3299 GCA_038529885.1 Pseudomonadota bacterium | reverse complement strand
CTTCAGCTTTTTAAAGCTGAAGCGCAAGCGCCGCCATCATGGCCTGTCGGGATATCATTCGGTTGGCTTTGCTGGCTTAGATGCTCCGGCCGATCTGGTGCGCGAAGCCTTGTTTGAAACCCTCGGGCCGATCCGCAATGACATTGCACCGCGCAATGCGACCGTGCGGGCCACTTTTGTCACTGAAGCGTTGGATCCGGTTGCACGCGCCGACCCGCGTTTCCAGCAGGCTTTGGACATATCGTCGAAAGACCCCTTTACGTCCTGCGCGATGTGGACGGGCATGGCCGAGGAGTATCCAGAAGCGCCAGCGGTGGTTCACAATCTCGGCGCCTGCGCTGAAGCGACATCGGATTTCCAAGCGGCCCAAGGCCATTATGCGAAAGCGGCTGAGCTATCAGTCAAGTTTAGCGCGGATGGCGTGACAGCCGGCCCAGACTTCTTAAAAGCCTTGCGCAAACTCTCGACGCAGCGCGCGGATCTGGAAATACTAGAAGAGATTACCGCGCCGTGGCTTCCCGTTGAAGAGGTCGCCCCAGAGCCTCAGCCAGAGTCCTAATAGCCTAAAACCGCCATTATCCCAGCGGCTGCGGCGAGCAGAGTGAAGATCAAGGTAAGGCTGACCGCGAGAATGCGCTGCGTCTTTTGCGGACCATCCTCTTGTTTGCTCGCGCCTTTGAAGCTCGCTAGCGTCCAGCGATTGGTGAAAAAGCCCACGGCCGCCAATAGAGCGGCGATCCCGGCAACCATCGCGCCGCCTAAGATCGCCAGCGCGCCTGCAACCAAAAGAATGACGGCAATCGGATCTGACCCGGCTTTCAACAATTCCCGGACGTGCGAATCCGCCTGTTTGCCGGTCAGGTGATCATAGGACGTGTTGGGCGAGACGATGGTGATGATCCAAGCCGCTCCAACTGCGAGGCCGATCAGCAAGGTCGCTCCAGATTGTCCGAAATCTCGAATAGCCTCGATCATTTGAGAATCTCCCTTGCCAGAGAGGGTAACGGTATTGGGGTGTGAGAGGTAGTGAAAATAGCGTTTGGCGCGGCGTGAGGCCTTGAATTGAAAACATGGGGGAGGGATCGTGGCCAAAATCCCTCAGGAGCGCGCTCACGTGCATGTACTGAAATCCGATGCGCCATTGATCGTCTATGTCGACGTGAAAAGCCCATACGCCTTTGTCGCCATTCGCCCGACCTTGGCGCTCGAGGCGGAATTGGGCGTGCAATTTGAGTGGCGGCCACTGACTTTGGATATTCCAAGCTATTTGGGATCAGCGGAGAAGAAAGAAGGCAAAGTCGTCGCCTCCAAGGGGCGGAGCCAACGAACCTGGAATGCGATCCGCTACTCCTATCGTGATGCGCGCCGCTATGCCGAAAGCCAAGGGCTCATCCTGAAAGGCACGGAGAAGATTTGGGAGTCTTCAATCGCCAATATCGGCATTCTCTGGGTGATGCAGACCGCGCGAGATCGGCTAGGTGCGTATTTCGAGGCGGTCTATCCACCCTTCTGGCGACGAGAGCTCGATATTGAAAATATTGCCGTCATTGAGGCCTGTTTGACCGCAGCCGGCGTAGAGGCTGAGGGCTTTGCCGCGTTTGCATCTGGTGCTGGGCGCGCATGGCATGACGAGCTTCAGCCGCAGTTTCATGCGAACGGGATCTATGGTGTGCCGACTTATGTCCTTGGCGACGATATCCTCTTTGGGCGCGAGCACATTCCCTATATTCGCTGGCGGCTCTCTGGGGAGAATGGGCCAGCGCCTGATATTGCGTATGAGATTGGCGAATGCTGACGGTCTATTTGGATTTCAAAGCGCCCGGCGCTTATCTCGCCATCGAGCCGACGCTGGATTTGGTGCACCGCACCGGGGTCGCCATTCAATGGAAACCGTTTCGAACCGTCGAGCGCGATGTCCCAAAACTTGGCAAAGAAGAAACGGTTGGCGAGAGCCATAGACGCGTCCGGGCGGCGTCGCAGCGGGCGCTCGCGATCAAATATGCGGCGCACCAGGGAATAGATCTGCGGTTTCCCAAACAGCCCGGCGTGACAGACCTCGCGCTCGGCGTGCTGGCTGAAATAGACGGAGATCCGTTGCCGTTTATTCGGGGCGCGTTCAACGCTTATTGGGAGGTTCACGCCAACCTCAACGACCTTGCTGTGGTGCATGCGCTGCTGCAAGAGAGTGGGGTTGCGCATCGCGGCAGTCTCAGCGCCGCTCACGACGCCTTAAACGTGGCCCAAGCAGAGGCCCAAGAGATAGGGATTGTCGGCGCGCCCGCTTACGTCATCGACGACCAGATCTTTGTCGGGCGTGAGCATTTGCCTTGGATTGAACAGATCGCGACGTCCTAATCGTCAAAGCCGACAAAGACCGCGCCTTCATCGACGCTTTTGCGCTTCGAGACGACGGCGTTCGCGGGAAAGCTATCATCCGGCCAGCCCATGGCGACGCAAATCATGATCACTTGATCATCTGGAATGCCCGCATGCTCCCGAACCACCGGGGACTGCATAATGCCTTGCGAGTTAATCACGCAGCCAAGGCCTTTCGACCAGGCCGAATTGACCAGTGAGTTGACCACACCACCACAATCGAACGGCGCGATATCCGACCCGTGGATCGACTTGTCATAGGTGATCACAATTGAAACCGGCGCATCGAATTGACGAAAACCGCGCAAAACCCAGTCTTGGCGTTTTTCTTTGTCGTGACGTTCAATCCCCATCGCCTCGAACAATTGGATCGCGATGCCAATTTGGCGCTCGCGATGGACGCCCTCATAACCTGGCCCGCGGCGAAACTCACGCGTGTCAGGGATGCCTGCTAGATTGCGTTCAACATTCCCCTTGCGAATGCGATCCAGAGGATCGCCGGTCACCACATAGAAATTCCAAGGCTGCGTATTTAGCGACGTCGGTGCGCGCATCGCCATTTCCAGGACTTCCTCAATCAATTCCTTGGGAACCGGCTTGTCTTTGTAACCGCGAATACTGCGACGGCCCATAATGACAGATTTAAAGTCCACTTTGTGCGCTCCTGTTTGCGGGTCTTTGGCCTATTCCTACTGCGCGCAGCGCCCGCGTTAAGGCATGCCTCCGCGTGAAGTGAACCTTTTTGGCAGCTCTCACGACTACCCTTATGGAAGCCATATGGAGGCCATGAATGGCGGGGCAAGAAACAGAACGGGTCTATGACGAACTTCTCGTCACGCTTGCGCGTTCTGGCGACCGCAAAGCCGCCAATCGGCTCGCCGCCCGCTGGTATCCGCGTTTGATGCGCACAGCGCTCCGGCTGC
>JBCBDI010000252.1:0-3310 GCA_038529885.1 Pseudomonadota bacterium | reverse complement strand
AAATCGAAAGGCTTGGTCACGGTCTGCGAAGAAGCGGGCTGTCCGAATATTGGCGAGTGCTGGGACAAGAAGCACGCGACCATGATGATCATGGGTGATACGTGCACGCGGGCCTGCTCCTTCTGCAATGTCATTACTGGCAAGCCAGCGCCATTGGATGCCGATGAGCCACGCCGGGTCGGTCAGGCGGTGGCTGAGATGGGCCTGGAGCATGTGGTTATCACGTCGGTTGACCGCGATGATCTAGAAGATGGCGGCGCCATCCATTTCGTTCACACGATCAACGCCATTCGCGAGGCCTCACCGGGCACGACGATTGAGATCCTGACCCCAGACTTCCTCCGCAAAGACGGCTGGGAAACGAGCGTCATCGATGCCAAGCCAGACGTGTTCAACCACAATCTAGAAACCGTGCCGCGGCTTTATCTCTCCATCCGCCCCGGTGCGCGCTATTTCCACTCGCTGCGTCTGCTTGAAAAAGTCAAAGAGCGTGATCCGTCTCAGTTTACCAAATCTGGCCTTATGGTCGGCCTGGGTGAGAGTAAGGAAGAAGTCATGCAAGTGATGGACGACATGCGCTCAGCCGGCATCGATTTCTTGACCATTGGCCAATACCTCCAGCCGACCCGTAAACATGCAGCCGTCGACCGCTATGTCAGCCCGGACGAGTTCTCCGCCTATGAAGAGATCGCACGGGCGAAAGGCTTCCTCATGGTCTCGGCGTCTCCGCTGACTCGGTCCAGCTATCATGCGGGCGAGGATTTTGCGCGGCTGCGGGCCGCCCGTGAGGCTCAGCTCGGGGTCAATGCCTAGAGTTTCAGAACAAGTGCTTATCCCGCACACGGCGGAAAACTTGTACGAACTCGTGCGGGACATTCGGCGCTATCCTGAATTCATCAAATGGATCACTGCCATTTCTGTGTCTGAGGAGCGCGGTGATGAAGCGAGCCACTATTCCTGCCTCGGCACGGCGTCAGTGACGTTCCAAGGCTTCAATGAACGCTTTTCAACCTTCGTTGAGGGCGATCCTACGGCGCGGCGCATTGAAGTGCGCTTGAAAGACGGACCTTTCCGGCATTTGCGCAATCGTTGGCAATTTGACCCGCGCGAGGATGGCCGCACCCGGGTGCATTGCTTCATTGATTATGAGTTTAAAAACCCGGTCCTACGCCTTTTGGCGAAGACCAATTCACGGCTTGCCGCGGAACTCATCATCGACGCTTTCCGCGCCGAAGCGGATCGCCGTTTCGTTACCATCACCTAAGGGCCGAAACCTGACCCGGAGCGTTGCTTCGGTGAACAAGATTTCATTAGGCGTTTTAACCGATTGCAAAGACACACCGTCGTTAAATGACGTTGAGCTAAAGTAGCATTTGGGCGGACACCTTATGAAAATCAGACTTTCGACCACGGTCGGCGGAACGGCTTTATTGGCCTTGAGTTTCGGCCCTCTCGCCTCGGCGCAAGCTAAGGAAGACTTTTTCGATCGGGAAAGTGTTCAGCCGGTGAGCGAGCGCAGCGATCCGGCCTACACACAGACGCCGATCCGTTCAGGCAGTTTCAATATTCGCCCGGAAGTCGTCTTTTCTGGCGGACTGAACTCCAATACGCTGGCGACTGAGCAAGATGAAATGAGCGACTCGTCTGTTGGTTTCACACCGTCGATCTCGTTTGATAGCGATTGGGCCCGCCATGGTGTCGGCGCTTATGTCGAGGTGGATCATCGCGAGTTTTCTGATTTAGAGAATGAAAGCCGCACGAACGCCAAAATCAAACTTCGCGGTCGCTTGGATCTGGGGCAAAATGCAGCAGTCTCCGTCGTATTTGTTGGGGCGGACGAAACCGAGGACCGCACTGCTTTGTCGACGGTTGCGACTTCGATCGAGCCAAATGAATACACAACGGCAAGCGGACGCATTGGCTTCGAACATGAAGCCGGACGGCTTCAATTTGAAACCAGCGTCGGGCTCGCCACCTTTGATTATGATGATACCGAGCTGGAAGGGGACCTGTTTCAAGACCAGAACTTCCGGGATCGCGATGAGCTCAGCGTCTTAGGGCGCGTGGCTTTCGCCATGACTAAAGACGTCGCCCTCTATGCCAAAGCCACGCACACCGAAGCAGAATATACGCCGCCCAATATTTTCACCCTCTTCAATCGGGATTATTCCGGCAGCGTGCTCTTAGTCGGAACGGACTTTGAGTTTGGCGATAAGATCCGCGGCGATCTTGGGGTTGGCTATCAAAACTACACCTATGACGACGCCACATTCGAAGACATTAGCGATGTCGCCTTTGCTGGCCACCTAGATTGGATGGTGACCGGCAACACGACCCTCTCTGCGGAGGCCGCGCGCGCCGTTATTGATCCAGGTGTGGTGCTGACCAATGCGGCCATGGAGACCGGCGCTAGCGTGCGACTGGAGCAAGGCCTCACGCCAAGGCTTGCGGTCAGCGGCGAAGCGGGATTCACGCAATATGAGTTCGAAACCATTGACCGCGATGATGATCGCGTGGATCTGCGTCTCGGGGCCAATTGGAAGGTCAATCGCAGCATGTGGTTAGACCTTGGCTATGAGGTCATTGATCAGACCTCAGATGTCCAAGCGTTCACCGATAATCGCGTGATGCTGAAGATGCGGATCTTCCCTTAAGCGCGCAATCTCTCATCGGCGGCAATCGTTGAGGCGATAAAGCCGCCGCCGAGAATACGGGTCGAGCCGTTGGCATCATAGAGCACGCTGGCTTGCCCGCGCGCGACGCCTTCTTCCGGGCTGTCGAACCAAACCGCAGGCGCGCCATTGTGCAATCCAAGCCGGCCAGGCGCAGGCTCCCGGGTTGAGCGCACGCGCACCAAGACCGGTTCGGCGCGGGCGCAAGCCTCTTCCAAAGTGCCGTCGCCGAGCCAATTGAGCTCTTCCATCGTCAGGCCAGCCGTCAGCAACGCTTCGCGAGGCCCCACCACAACTTGCCGGGCAGGGGCATCAATTTTCACGACAAAAAGCGGCTCACCCGTCGCCACACCAAGACCGCGGCGTTGGCCGATTGTGTAGTAAATGACGCCGCTATGCTCACCGAGGACGCGGCCATCCAGGTGCACGATCTCACCGCCGCGTCCGGACCCCGGGCGCAGTTTCTCGACGACGGTCGCATAAGAGCCTTCCGGGACAAAACAGATGTCTTGGCTGTCGGGCTTCGCGGCGACTGGCAAATCGAAGTGATCGGCAAGTTCTCGCACTTGCGTTTTCGGCAAGTCGCCAAGCGGGAAGCGGACATAGTCCAGCTGCTCTTTGGTGGTGGCAAAGAGGAA
>JBCBDI010000251.1:0-3311 GCA_038529885.1 Pseudomonadota bacterium | reverse complement strand
CCGATGCGTTTGGGATCGCGCAGGATAAGCGGGTCTATCTGCACGGTGCCGGCGAAGCAGCAGAGCCAGCCTTCACGGAACGCCCGGGTTTTACTGAATCCTGGGCTATGGATGTTGCCATAAATCGGGCCCTCGACCAGGCGGGCAAGCGCCAGGAAGACATGCAAGTCTTCGATCTCTATTCCTGCTTTCCGTGCGCTGTTTATAGTTCAACCGCGGTGCTTGGCATCGATCCTTATAATGAATCCCGGCCGCTGACCGTGACTGGAGGCTTGCCTTTCTCGGGCGGTCCCGGAAACAATTATTCTATGCACGCTATTGCGGCCATGGCCGAGCGTTTGCGGGCTCAGCCCGGCGATTTCGGAATGGTACTGGCAAATGGCGGCTGGCTCAGCAAAGAAGCCGTGGGCATCTGGTCGACGGAAAAACCCGATACGTTTACACCGGTCGAGCCTATGGCGAAGCGCGGCAATGATATTCTGGTGGCGATTGAAGAGGCGCCAGACACGGGTGTCCTCGAATCCTTCACCGTCTCACATGGCCGGAACGGCCCGGACCTCGGCATTATCCTCGCCCGGACGGAAGACGGCAAACGCTTTATCGCTCATGCCAAACCCGATGCTATGGCCCGTTTGCTGGAAGAGGACAGCCCGGTTGGTTTGCCGGTTGAGGCAGAAACTGTGGACGGGCGAAACCTGTTCAGCTGGGGATAGAGCGTAGGTCACGATAATGGCGCTCTCATCTTGGAAGATGGCCCTACCTTGGACAAGACCCGGGACCTATTCAGATTTTCATAGCCGGTAGGACTGGAAACCCGCTCTTATTGTCGCTAGAGCAACGCCATGACAGCGCTAGACACAACCGCCCCGATCCTGACCGACGCGAAAGACCGCCTGAGACACCACGCAGCGCGCATCGCCGTCGACCCGCGAACCAATTCTGTGTTCGCCTATGCTCAGGATCTGTTTCGGGCTCTGGAAGCCGAAAAGATCACGCTTTCCGATCTCGACGACACCGCGCAATCTGTATTTACCGACCTGATCCTTGCGCGCGCCGACCGGTTCCGCCGCCAGCATGACGACAATATCGATCTGACGGCCCGGCTCGATGCGTTGGCCGCGCAAGGCTGGGAGACCTTTAGATCGACGATGGAAGCGGCAACCGGCGGCATCGTCTTCACGGCCCACCCGACGTTTGCCCTGTCACGCGATGTCCGGGCCACGTTCGCGGCACATGTAACGGAAATGTCGGAAACAAGCGCAAATCTGCTCCGCACAGCGGTTGCAAAGGATAGTCGCGCCTGGTCGCAATCCATCTCGCTGCTCGGCGAGCATGATGAAGCGCAAGAGACGATCACGCATGCGCAGACGGCGCTCGCCCAATATGCTGCGCTTGTTCTCGGTACGGCCCGGCGCGCCTTTCCGGACCAGTGGCGCAGCCTGAAGCCGAGCGTCCCTACGCTCGCCTCCTGGGTGGGTTACGATCTTGATGGTCGAACCGACATTCACTGGTCGCAATCCTTCGCCTTGCGCCTGAAAGAAAAAGCGGTCCAGCTCAGCCGTTACGTCACCGACCTACAAGCGATTATCGAGCAGGCTGAGGGCGCCACCAAAGACGCCCTCATCGGGCTAAGCGGTCGCCTGGATGCGGCCGCCACGCTGACTGAAGCGGAGGCAGACATTTTCAGCGAGGATCTGACTCAGCCAGACAATCTCGTCCATGCGGCCAATCAATTGACGGCAGAGCAGGATGACCGTCTGACCAAAGCGCAACCCATTATTGACCAGCTGCGCGAAATTGCCGGCCAGGATGAAGATGATGCACTGGCCCAGTCCATTTTGGTTCTTGCCGCCAAAATGGATGCGCTCAAGCTTGGCACCGCACGGATTCATCTCCGTCTCAATGCCGAACAGATCCGCACGGTGATCAGCCGCGATCTGGGCCTTGAAACAGAGAATCGCGACATCGGCCGCAGCGCGCTCAAGAAACTGTCTGAGCTTGCATCAGTAAAAACACCGCATCCGGTAAACTTTGCCGACCTCTTCCTGGAACAGTCGACCGCGCGGCGCCAATTCATGATGTGCGCACAATTGCTGAAACACATCGACGCGGACTCAACCATCCGCTTCCTGATCGCGGAAAGTGAGAACCCCGCCACGGTCATGGGCGCGCTCTATCTCGCACGGCAATATGGCGTTGATCATCAGCTTGACATCTCGCCTCTGTTCGAGACGCCGGAAGCGCTCGAGACAGGTGGCCGCTTCATTGAGCAATTGCTCGAAGAGCCGGAATACATGGCCTATCTGAAGACACGCGGATATCTCTCCGTCCAGCTCGGCTTCTCGGACGCTGGCCGGTTCATTGGTCAGGTCTCCGCCGATATGGCGATTGAACGGATCCACAATCTGATCAGCCGCGCCGTCGCCAAAGCGGATGCCGGCCTGTCCCTGCTCATCTTCAATACACATGGTGAATCCATGGGCCGCGGCGCCTGGCCCGGCAGTTTCGATCAACGCTTTGATCACTTGCTCAGCCATTGGACCCGGCAACAGTCGCGTGATCGCGGCGTACCCCTTCGCCACGAGGTTAGCTTCCAGGGAGGTGATGGCTATCTCCATTTCGCGAATGAGACGCTCGCCACAGCGACCTATAATGCGTTCGCGGATCACTTACTATCCGCGCCAGATGACACCAGCAATGACCCCTTCTATCAGCGCACCGACCTCGTCTGGGACTTTTATCGCGCCTTGCGTCGCTGGCACGAGCGTCTGTTCGCCAACCCGGATTACGGGCACTTGCTGAACGATTTCGCCACCAATTTTCTGGTCAAAGCGGGCTCACGTCAGCGCCGTCGCAGTTCCGGTCCGGCCGGTCCGCGTTCGCTGCGCGCCATTTCTCACAATGCGACACTGCAACAGCTTGGCGTACCTGTGAACACCGCTGCCGGGATTGGCTCCGCCCTTCGCCGGGAGCGCGATCAGGTCAATGATCTGATCAAGGACTCGCCTCGCATGCGGGGTCTAATGAAGCTAGCCTCAATGGCTCGCTCAGCAACCAGCGTGCCGGTTTTGCGCGCCTATGCCAATGTCTATGACCCGACGTTCTGGGTCGCCTTGTCGAGTGGCACGGATGATGCCGACATGGCGCTTGCCTATCGCCGGATCTATTATCTGCTCCAGGATCGCCAGACCACGACATCGATTGAGAAGATCGCCAATACATTTACCACGGATTTCAGTAAATTCGATCCGATGCTGGCCAACATGGACCAGGTGCCGAGCCCGGAAGTCCGCCGCGAAGCCCGGCTCGAT
>JBCBDI010000250.1:0-3325 GCA_038529885.1 Pseudomonadota bacterium | reverse complement strand
CAGAAGAAATCCGTTTCGTCGGCGAACATGGTATTGATCAAGCGCATGGAGTGGCGACCCGTCTGCCCGCCTTCGACGCCAGTACTAACAATGCCGGCATCGCTAAAGCCGAGCGATTGCAAATGGCAGGAGGCGCAAGACACCGTGCCCGTCGTTGAGAGCGAGGGGTCGTAGAACAGCACCCGACCAAGCGTCGCCCCGGCATTGGTGATCGGATTACCGCCATCATTGATCTTGGTGATGTAATTCGGGACGGCCTGACCGGCATAATCGTCGAGGTTTTCAAGATCGATCGCGCCGTTAAAGACCGCCTGAACCGCGTTTTGATCGACGGTCACGGTCAGCGTGAAACTGTCGCTGACGGCGGCGCCGCTCGGGTCCGTGGCGGTGCAGGTGACGGTGAACGTACCGCTCGCATTGGGAACGCCGGAAAGCGTGGTTCCAGTAATGGTCAGTCCCAAGGCCGTGCCGCCAATATCAGCGCTCACGGTCAAAGTGTCATTGTCGGCGTCTGTGAAGGTGCCGGAGAGATCCAGGTTGAACGCGTGACCCACCATCGCGGTTTGATCTGCGACCGCATTCGACACCGTCGGCGCGGTGTTTGTGGTGCTCACTGCAGCTGTTGTGGCCGTTGTTGCGCCACCGCCGCCTCCACCGCAAGCTGCCACGAGCAATGCAGCGGCGATCAAGCCGTTTCTCAAAATCATCTAATTGTCTCCCAATCCGCCAAAAAAATTGGCACCGATCCCTCTACAACGAATTAAAGCGGCTGCTCCGTCGTTGAATCGATGTGAAATTTTCGTAAGGGCGGGGGAGACTAGATCTCTTGGTTATAGGCGCCGATTTCCGGATATTTGGCGAGGCGGGGTTTCACCTCTTCGCGAAAGAGAGCGATCATATCTTCTTCGGAGCGCATGCTTTCCACGACCACGGCAAATTCCGGCTTGTTTGAGCTCGCGCGGGCGAGGACCCAAGAGCCATCTTCGAGTGTGACGCGGGCGCCATTGACGGTGTTCACGTCGACCACTTTGCGGCCGAGAATTTCGGTGCCCAGCAGGCCCTTATACTCTTCCACAATCCGCTCAATGACCTCGTATTTGATCTCGTCGGCGCAGTGCGGCGACATGGTGAGCGACGTGTAAGCGACGCCCAGCTCGCTTTTCAGGTCCGCCATGGTCTTGTCTGGGTTGCGATCGAGCATTTCGAGAATGGCTTTCGCGGCGATCAGGCCGTCATCATAGCCAAGCCCGATCGGTGGGCGGAAGAAGAAGTGGCCGGACTTCTCAAACCCTGCCAGCGCATCGAGATCCGTGGTCCGGCGTTTAATGTAGGAGTGGCCGGTCTTGTAATAGTCGACCGTCGAGCCGTTCGCTTCCAAGACCGGGTCAGTTTTATAGAGGCCGGTTGATTTCACATCGACGACGAATTTCGCGCCGGGATGTTCTTTCGACAAGTCGCGCGCCAGCATGAGGCCGATCTTATCGGCGAAAATCTCATCGCCTGTATTGTCGATAACCCCGCAGCGGTCGCCATCGCCATCAAATCCGAGCGCGATATCTGCGCCGTGCTCTTTAACCGCCGCTGCCATGGCATGCAGCATTTCGCTGTCTTCCGGGTTCGGATTGTATTTCGGGAATGTATTGTCGAGATTGCAATCCATCTCGATAACGTCGACGCCCATTTTGCGCAGCGCATCCGGGGCGAAGGCACCCGCTGTACCGTTGCCGCAGGCGGCAATCACTTTGAGCGGGCGCTTAATGGATACGCCCTCTGCAACGCTCTCAATGTATTTTTCGCGCATGCCATCGACGCGGAAATGGCCTCCGTCTGCGCGAGGCTGGAAGTCACCGGTCAGGACGATCTCTTTAAGGCGTCCCATCTCGTCCGGACCAAAAGTGAGCGGGCGATTGGCGCCCATTTTGACACCCGTCCAGCCATTTTCATTGTGCGAGGCGGTGACCATGGCGCAGCAAGCGCAATCGAGTTCAAACTGGCTCCAATAGACCATCGGGCTCAGCGCCAGGCCAATATCGAGGACTTCGCACCCGCCTTGGACCATGCCGAGGATCAGAGCGTTTTTGATCGGCTGGCTGATCGAGCGGAAATCATGGCCGGTGACGACCTTTGGTTCGACCCCCAACTCGTGGAACAGCGTTGCCATGCCGAGGCCGAGGGCTTGAACGCCTGTGAGGTTCAACTCTGGCGCTTTTTCGTGACCGATCCCGTTAAACCACCAGCGCGCATCATACTCTCGAAATCCGGTCGGTTTGACCAAAGGTAAAATTTCAAACTCAAGCGTATTTGGCGCGATTTTAGCGAGTGGTTTCGGCAGCATCGTCTCTTCCTAGTGTCGTGATTCCCCGTGGGGCTCTTGTGCAGACCTCTACGCAATAAGCAAGCCAAAAGAAAATTTAATATTGCCTATCGTATAGAGAATACTAAATGCCTTTTCGGCGGAGGGAGAATCCTCTGCGCGCGAAACAAGGAGTTGAGTATGAAACTCATCAAAATGACATCGATTCTTGCGGCGGGCCTCGCGATTTCAGGCGTTGCTGCGGCACAAGAGTATTATGTTGGCGGCTCGGTCGGCTTCACGCAGCAAAACGATAGCAGCAATAGCGGATCGACGGGCGCGTTCACGACAGGCAATTTGGGTGATGGTTCCACTTTGGACGTGGCCGCAGGCACGCCCTACGGTTGGAGCACAGAGTTCGACAATGGCACAGCCTTTTCAGGCGAGTTCGGTGCGCGTTATGGCAGCGGCTTCCGGGCCGGCGTTGAAATCGTCTACTCACAAGCCGATGTCGATACGCATACGGGCGTCACGCTTGGCGGGGGCAGCATTGATGCGGTTGATGCCGCGGCGATTGCCGGCTCTCCAACCGCGCTTGGCGTTTCTGTGGCGGACGTTGTGGCCGACGGACAAGGCGACATCACAAGCACCGGCATTTACGCCAATGGCTATTATGATTTCAATCAAGGTGGCGCGCTGCAGCCTTATCTTGGCGCTGGCATCGGTTTTGCCGACGTGTCTGTCACCTATCGCCCGTCTGGCATCTCCGTCATCGATGACAGCGAAACCAAGCTTGCCTATCAGGTGAAAGCGGGTGCGACCTATCAGATCAACGAGCAGTGGGAAGTGTTTGGCGAGTATGCCTACCGCGCCACCGAAGATCTGGAGTTCGACAATCAGCTCTTCCCAGGCACGCTGAATATTGAAAACACACAAAACGTCTTTTCGATCGGCGCGCGCTTTAAGTTTGGCGCCTAATCGGAGGAATTTACTTGCGCCTCGTGCGTGAATTTTGGCCCGTCCTCTTTTCAG
>JBCBDI010000249.1:0-3336 GCA_038529885.1 Pseudomonadota bacterium | reverse complement strand
ATTGCTGCGGGTAAGAAACCGGCGGGGCCTTACTCAGATGGTGGCATGCCGACCAAAGGCGTCCCGGCGAAGAAGAAGAAACCGTATTATCGCATGCCCGCCGGCTGGAAGAAGCGCGACTAGGCTTTAGATCAGTCGAACGTCTCGTAGTGATGCACCCAACACTGCTGGGCATATTTCTCCATGCCAGGCGGGATATGGGCTTCATTCCAATTCTCGCCAGCGAACGCGATCAAACTACGCTCGTCTTCCCATTCGGAGATCATCACATACTCGTTCGGTGCGTGTTTCGTCGGACGGCCAATACTTACGGATAGGAACCCTTCGTAGTCTTTTACTGCGCCGATTGCCGCTGTTTGAAACAGAGGCTCGAACTCTGCATGTAAGTCGGATGGGACTTGGACTCTGTATATTCTGACAATGTGAGACATTCGCGTCGATACCCCAGCCAAATGCGAGAGTCTATTTGAGGTCGACTTAAAGCCGCGTTGCGTTTTTCTGGTCTGGGCGCCGGGGAGGTCTTACCTCTGCCCCACACAGCTCATCCCGGAATTGACCCGGAATGAGCGGGTATGGCGCTAATTCATCAAGCCCATTTCGTGGCGGTAGCGTCGGCGGAGCAGGTCAATCGGCGCAAGCTCGCCGCTTTTGGCTTCTTCATAATGCCAATAAGTCCAACCATTGCAGGCGGGCGCTTGTTGCACAAAGGCGCCCATGCGGTGGATGGAGCCGGTCGCCTCGCCGGTCGTCAGGCTGCCATCGACGCGAATGCGAGCATTGAAGCGTTTCTTTGGTGACCAGAGGCGGTCTCCCGGCTTTAGCCAACCATTCTCGATCAGCGCGCCAAATGGGACGCGCGGCAAGGATTTCTTGCCCTTCTCGATTTGCAGCATGTCGCCTTCAATCGGCGTAATCGCTTTGAGGCGCGCGCGGGACAAACGGATATAGGCTGGGTCTTGTTCAATCCCGACATAGGCGCGGCCGAGCTTTTTGGCGACGGCGGCTGTCGTGCCAGTGCCGGAAAACGGATCGAGCACCACATCGCCTGGCTTAGAGGTCGCAAGCAAAATGCGTTGCAGCAGCGCTTCCGGCTTCTGCGTCGGATGAGCTTTCTTGCCGTCATCGCCTTTGAGGCGTTCGCCACCCGCGCAGATCGGGATCAGCCAATCAGAGCGCATTTGCTTGTCTTCATTGAAGGTCTTTAGCGCGTCGTAATTGAACGTGACTTTCGACTTTTCAGATTTGCCGGCCCAGATCATGGTCTCGTGCGCGTTTTGGAAGCGCGTGCCTTTGAAGTTCGGCATCGGGTTCGATTTGCGCCAGATCACATCATTCTGAATCCAAAAGCCCGCATCCTGCAGCACTGTGCCGACGCGGAAAATATTGTGATAGGAGCCAATCACCCAAATCGCACCATCGTCTTTCAAGACACGGCGGCATTCGGTCAGCCATTGATGCGTGAAGAGATCATAGGCATCAAAACTATCAAACTGATCCCAGGCATCCGTGACGCCATCGACGACAGATTGGTCTGGACGCGTGAGCCCGCCGCCAAGTTGCAAATTATATGGCGGATCGGCGAAAACGAGGTCGACCGAATTGTCGGGTAAGCGGGATAGAACATCCACGCACTCGCCTTCGATTATTGTGTTCTTGTTGAGCTCCATGCCCTTGTGCTTCCCATCGTCGAATCAGTTGCGAATCAGAAGCACTCCAAATCACCTAGTTCGGGTTATTGATTCGTTACCAAACGCGAAACTGATTCGCCCCAATTCGTTTCGATATCGAAACTGCCTCAAATGAGCCCTGTGGACAAGTCTGTGGAATTTGATCGAGCGCTCCGCTACGTCACCCGAGACAAGCGCTTGCCTTTCGTGACGCTGGCGTCATCCTAATTCCATGTCTGCGACACCCGACAGATTACCGCTGCCGCGGGTACTTGCTTTTGCGAGCGTCGGCATGCCGCTGTCCGCCATTGGGTTGCCGATGGCTGTGTTTGTTGCGCCGCTATACGCTGACCAACTCGGCCTTGGCACGACGATGGTCGGCCTAATTTTCATGATTTTACGGTTTTGGGATCTCGGTACGGACCCGGTGATGGGCTGGCTGGTCGACACGCGACCGACCAAAAGAGGCCGCATCAAACACTGGCTGATGGCCAGCGTCCCCGTCCTGATGCTTGGCGGCTTCTTCATGTATATGCCGATGGGAGACACGGTGGCACCGGCCTATCTGGTAATTTGGCTGATGGTCTTATGGCTCGGCTTCACCATGCTGCAGACCCCGCATCAGTCTTGGGTTCCGATGATCACGACCGTCTATGATGAGCGGTCGCGCCTGTTCATGTGGCGCGAGATCATTTCGACCATCACGCTTCTATCATTGCTCATCATTCCGACCGTTCTCGCTATCAATTTCGGGATTGATCGGCGCGGGCAAGTGGTGGTGATGGGCGTGATCCTGATGATCGTACTGCCCCTCACCGTGACATTGGCCGTCTTGTTCGTCCCCGATCCACCTCCGCAGCCCAATGAGACGAAAATGGAGTTCAGCTGGGGCGCCATCAAAACGGCCTTCAAAGACCCGAACATGTCGCGCGTGATCTTGGTTGAGATCCTTGTCGGGATCGCGATTGCCGGCACCGGCGGTACGTTTCTCTTCGCCGCGGAATGGGGCTTTGGCGTCACTGATTTTGCGCCTGTCATTTTGATGATCTTCTTCGTGGCGGGCTTTGCCTCCATGCCCTTCTGGGTCTGGCTGTCGAAGCGAACAGAGAAGCATTTCGTCTTCATGCTGACGGCGATCTGGTCGATCATCACCTACATGATCTATCTCCCCTTTAGCGCGATGGGCGGCGGCATTGTGTTTTTGCTGATCGCAGCGATTGTATCGGGGTTGGGCTATGGAACGCCGTTCATTCTGGCCAGGTCCATGGTCGCCGACATTATCGAAGCCGAGCAGGTAAAGACCGGCGAGAACCGCTCCGGCATGTATTATTCGATCATGTCCGGCGCCTATAAAACGGGCGCCAGTTTCGCCATTGGCATCCCATACATTTTGCTCGGCCTTTGGGTTGGATTTGACCCCTCCGGCGAGAACAGCCCGGAAGTCGCGCGCGGCGTCATGCTGGTCTTTGTCGGCGTGCCCGTCACTGCCTATGCGCTCGCGGCATTTCTGTTGCGAGATTATAAGCTGACGCGCGCTGAACAGCAGGCCAATGCCGCAAAACTTGCGGCGCAAGCGGCAGACTAGTCTATAGTTCCATCCGATCTCTTCCAGCCGCCGGTTCTAAAAGGCGGGCAATATCGGATGGAACTATAGTCTAGTCTGCCGCTT
>JBCBDI010000248.1:0-3357 GCA_038529885.1 Pseudomonadota bacterium | reverse complement strand
GCCAGAAGGGGGCTGAAACACCTCCGTCCTTGAACCGGAAACGGCCTTATAATGAGCAAGCCCCGCCCGCGCAACCGTCCTAATTCATACAGGCGCAAATCTTCGCCAAAGCCGCATGGCTCTGGGGAAAATTGGCTTTGGGGCGTGCATGCGGTGAGCGCCGCTTTGGCCAATCCGAGGCGTAAACTCAAACGCCTGATCGGGACCAAAAATGGCCTGGATCGATTGGCCGGAAAGCCGGGGCGCGCCGAACTGGTCGACCCGGGCGCGATCGATGCTTTGCTGCCACGCGACGCGGTCCATCAAGGCCTCGCGGCCCAGTTCGAACCGCTCGCGGTGATCCAAATCGAGGACGTGATTGAGCGCGGGGCAAGACATGTTGTGGTCCTCGATCAGGTGAGCGACCCGCACAATTTGGGTGCCATCTATCGCTCTGCGGCGGCCTTTGGCTTTGAGGCCCTCGTCCTGCAGACGCGCAATGCGCCGCCAATTTCAGGCATCGTTGCAAAAGCGGCCGTCGGGGCGATTGAGACCGTCAGCGAGTGCCGGGTGGTCAATATTGCTCGCGCTTTGGATGCCCTCAACGCGGCCGGGTATCACACGATCGGCTTAGCGGGCGAAGGCCAAGCCATGATCGATCAAGCAGTGAACGGGGCTGGGAAACTCGCCATCGTTCTCGGCGCTGAAGGTCCGGGTCTGCGCCCCGGCGTAGCCAAAGCCTGCGCTGAGCTTGCGCGCATTCCGATCACTTCAGAGATGGAGAGCCTCAATGTCTCAAATGCCGCTGCGATCGCTTTTTACGAAGCGGCGCGTGGAAACTAGCGCCTAGCTAAGGGCCGCTTTCATTGCCCGCGCCATATGAACGCCAAGCTCCGGGCCCTCTTTTGGGTAGAGATAAGGCTCGATCAATTCGAGCTCCATCAAGAGGAGACGCCCATCCTCGTCCCGGATCATATCAACCCGCGCATAGAACGGGGCCTCGTCGAGCAGGCCAAGTATCGACGCGGCCTCGCTGAGGTCCGCATCGGCAGGCGTGATCGGCGTTTCGTAGCCGCCATAAGAGGACTGAATGCGATAATCGCCCGACTTGGCGCGCTTCAATAACGCGTGTGAGAAGGCCCCGCCAATGAAGATGAAACTGTATTCGCCCTCCTCTTGGATGGTTTTCAGGAAGGGCTGAACCATCATTGGCAGCGGCATATCGGGCAGAGTGTCTTGGGGCGACAAGCGATGCTGGCCGTCCGCACCGGCGCCGATCTGACGCTTAAAGACCAAGTCATCGCTGCCAAGCTCTTGGAAGCTGCTCTTAAACTCATCCGCGCCGACATGATCGATCCACAGCGTCGGGATGGTGCGCGCGCCTTTTTCGGCGAGTGCCTTCAAATAGCGTTTATCGCTGTTCCAGCGTACCAAAGCGGACGGATTGAACAGACGCGTTTGGCCTTCAATGCGCTCAAGTGTCTTCAGGAAATGGTCCGATTGATCCCAATAGTCCCAGGTCGTGCCTATGATCACACCGCCAAACCGCGACCAATTTTCTTGCTCGTCGGCCCAGTCGACATCTTCGAGATGCAATCCGGCGTCGGCAAAAGGCGCGCGCATGGCCTCCATCATATAATCATGCTCGAAGGCATCCGAACGCCTGAGCGGCGATCCGGGAAGGGTCACTTTGGAACCGAGATAGGCAATCTTCGTCATTCGCGCCGCATAACCGCCCTGATTGGTTGCGTCCAGCCTTTGCTTCTGGCACATCGCGGCGGTTGCAGTTTTTGGGATACTTTGAATGACAGACGCAGTTTACGACGTAGTGGGGCTCGGCAATGCAATCGTCGACGTCATCTCTGCGCAAGACGATGCTTTTTTGACCAAGTGGGGCATAAATAAAGACGCGATGAACCTGATCGAAGAGGATCGCGCGGATCTTTTGACCAAAGCGTCTGTGAACGCCGTTGAGACCTCTGGCGGTTCGGGTGCAAATACGATTGCGGGCCTTGCGAGCTTTGGCGGCAAAGGCGCTTATATCGGCAAGGTTGCCGACGATTATCTTGGCGATGTGTTCAAGACAGATATGGAAAAAGGCGGGGTACTGTTTGACACGACACCGCTGATCGATGGCCCGGCCACCGCGCGCTCAATCATCTTCGTGACGCCAGACGGCAAGCGCAGCATGAACACCTATCTTGGCGCGTCGGTCGAATTCTCACCTGCAGATGTCAGCCGCGAGACCGTAGAAGCCGGCGGCATTCTCTATCTTGAAGGCTACCTTTTCGACAAAGACGCCGCCAAAGCAGCCTTCGTGCATGCGGCAGAGATTGCGCACGCAGCCGGACGCAAAGTGTCGCTCACTTTGTCCGACAGTTTCTGCGTTGATCGCCACCGCGACAGTTTTCGGCAATTGGTCCGCACCCAAGTGGATATCTTGTTCGCCAATGAAGAAGAGCTGCTGAGCCTTTACGAGACCCGCGATTTCGATGCAGCGATCGAGCAATTGCGGGCTGAGACCGGCCTTGCCGCCGTGACGCGCGGTGAAAAAGGCTCCGTCGTGATTGGCGATGGCGATCCGATTGAAGTGCCGGCAGAACCGGTTAGCCAAGTTGTCGACACGACCGGGGCAGGCGACCAATATGCGGCGGGCTTCTTGTTCGGCGTGGCGCGCGGCCTTCCGCTCGCGACGTGCGCAAAACTCGGCCATATCGCAGCGGCGGAAGTGATTTCACACTATGGACCGCGGCCTGAAGTGGCCCTGGCCGACCTCGCAAAAGCGGCTGGCATCGACGCATAGCAAGATCCGGGTCGCGGAGTTTTCATCTCTCGGGCATGCACACGTCATAGCGATGAGGTGAGTATCATGGATTTTCAAATTAGAGCCCTGCCCCGCGACGCGTTTGCCCATTTGTTTGGGGCCTCCCCTGAACAGTTACAAGCGGCTGGCGCCGAACGCGTTGTGGTGGATCATAGTCCTGGCTACCCCTGCCGGGTCAGCCTTCGCGATGCCGAGCCCGGCGAAACGGTGTTGCTGCTAAATTATGAACATGTCAGCGAGGCGTCGCCTTATCGAGCCTCTCACGCCATTTTCGTGATTGAAGATGTCGATGAAGCCGCGCCAAATCTGAATGAGATTCCGGAGGTCTTGCGCCAACGCCTCTTATCGGTTCGGGCGTTTGATCGCGCGCATCACATGATCGCGGCAGATGTCTGCGAAGGGACAGACCTCGAGGCGACCATTCATGCCCTGTCGGAGATTGAGGGCGTCGACTATCTGCACGTGCACAATGCGAAGCCCGGCTGTTTCGCGGCCAAGGTGGATGTGCTTCGCCCGACGCGACCCTAAGAATGAGTTGAACTTCCCCCGATCGC
>JBCBDI010000247.1:0-3379 GCA_038529885.1 Pseudomonadota bacterium | reverse complement strand
CTGAGATGGGCGCCCCGAAGGAGGAGGGCTATCAGGTCTTAGCGCGCAAATACCGTCCAAGGCTGTTTTCTGACCTAATCGGCCAAGAAGCCATGGTGCGGACGCTCAAGAACGCTTTTGAAACGGGCCGTGTGGCGCATGCTTTCATGCTGACCGGCGTGCGGGGCGTTGGCAAAACGACGACGGCGCGTTTGCTGGCTCGTGCACTCAACTATACGCGCGACGGACAAGACGCCCCAAGCATGGAGCTCGACCCACCTGGTGATTTTTGCGCCGCGATCATGGCGGGCAACCATCCGGATGTGTTGGAGTTGGATGCGGCCTCGCGCACCGGGGTCGCGGATATGCGCGATCTCCTTGATGGCGTTCGCTATTCGCCAGTTTCCGCGCGGCACAAAGTCTACATCATCGATGAAGTTCACATGCTCTCGACGGCGTCGTTCAATGCTTTGCTGAAAACGCTGGAAGAACCGCCGGCGCATGTGAAGTTTATCTTCGCCACGACAGAGATCCGCAAAGTGCCGATCACGGTTCTCTCGCGCTGTCAGCGATTTGATTTAAAGCGCCTGGAAAGCGGCGCGCTCTCAGAGCACCTTGCCAAGATTGCCAAGAAAGAGGATGCCAACGTTTCCGAAGAGGGCCTGGCTTTGATTGCGCGCGCCGCAGAAGGGTCTGTGCGCGACGGACTGTCTATCCTCGACCAAGCGATTGTGCAGGCGCTGGATGGCGATGAGGTGACCGGCGAGCGCGTGCGGGACATGTTGGGGCTCGGCGATCGATTGCGTCTCCTCGACGCGTTTGAGTTCGCCATCCAAGGCGAGGCGCAGCGCGCGGTTGAAGAAGTCGCTGAACAAGTCTTGGCCGGCGCGGACCCGCTGGTGATCTTGAAAGACATGCTCGAAATCGCGGCCGATATCGCAACGGTGCAGGCGGCAGGCAATAATTATCAGCTCCCAGGGCCTGCGGATTGGACGCGGCGCACGCATGAAATTGCCGCGGCTCTGACGCCCGCCCAAGCGCAGCGCAATTGGCAGATCCTGCTCTCTGGCTACCGCGACACCCAAACGGCACCTGAGGCCGACACGGCGCTTCGCATGGTGGTGCTGCGCTTAGTGGCGGCAGCGCGCTTGCCGAGCCCTGAAGAAGCCGCCCGCATGCTCAACGGGGGAGGGGCCTCGGGCCCGGCGGGAAAGTCTGAGACCGCAGCGGCCTCGCCGTCAGGAGGCGCTCAATCCGTCGTCCAACTTGTTCAACCGAGCGAACAAAAGATGCAGAGCTTTCGGGATGTGCTTGATCATCTCGATACGCGCAAAGAAGCGCGGCTTTGGGGCGAAGCTCGAAAATATATCCGCGCGGAGAACTTTAAACCGGGTCGCCTTGTCTGCGCCGTCGATCCGGGCGCGCCGCGAGACCTGTTGCGGCGCCTGACTGATTTTCTCGAATATGAGACCGACATGGACTGGGATGTCCTCTTGGCCGATACATCGGTTGAGACCCAGAAAGAAACCGATACACGCCAACGCGCGGAGCTCTTGGCGGATGCCGCCGAGCATCCCGACATCGCTGCCGCGCTGGCTGCGATTCCGGGCGCAGAGGTCGTCAATGTTGAAAACAGTGCGCCTCTTGATCCATTGACATTGACCGACAATGTCGTGCCTCTGAAACGCAGCTCGAAAGGCTAGATGGAGACCCTATGACCGACCTCAGCAAGATCATGCAACAAGCTCAGGAAATGCAGAGCAAGATGCAGGAGGCGCAAGCCAAGATTGAGGACACCGAAGCCGAAGGCATTGCTGGCGCTGGTTTGGTCGCCGTCACCCTGAAAGGCAAAGGTGAGCTGGTCTCGCTCAAGATCGATCCATCGCTGATGTCGGATGAAGCCGAAATCATCGAAGACTTGGTCAAGGCTGCGCATCGCGAAGCGCGCAAAAATCTGGATCTCGCAATGGAAAAGGCGATGAAGGAAGCAACGGCAGGCTTTGGCGGCATGTTGCCTGGCTTCAAAATGCCGTTCTAGTCTTCGTCTTCAGTCTTGGTTTCATTCGCCATCAAATATTCTGTGTCGCGCTCTGAGGCGATGAGAGTCCGAACCATTTCTGTCTCATAGCCCAGCTCTTCGAGCGCGCGCGCCGACATCTGCAATCCGGCTTCAATCGCATCTGGGATCACATAAGTCGCGCCAGCGGAGTAAAGTGTGCGCGCGTGGTCCGCGTCTCTGGCGCGGGCGAGAATTGGAACGTCTGGGCGCCTCCGCCGGGCGGTTCTGACCATGGTCTCTGCGCTGCCCGCATCATCAAGCGTCACCACCACCATGCCCGCATGCGCTAGTCCAGCTTTGTGCAGGACTTCCTCCCGCCCGCCATCGCCGAAATAGACCCGCCAGCCCTCCTGGCGTTGTTTGGCAACAGTTCTCGGATTGGTTTCAAGTCCGACGATTTCGGTCTGTTCACGATTGAGGATATGCGCCACAGCCCGCCCGACGCGGCCGAACCCGGCCACGATGACGTGGCCTTCCGCATCGCTGAAGTCGCCGGTTAGGGTTTGGCCTTTGGACTCATCGTCCAACCTATTTGCGATCCAGGCGCCGCCCCGCCAGCTTGCCGAAATGAGCAACATGGAGAGAGCCACAATCGCGGAAAGAATGGTCACGGTTTCGTTCAATAGCGTGCCCGCCGCTAGGCCAGCGCTGAGGATCACAAAGCCAAACTCTCCCGCGGGCGCGAGGAGCGAGGCTGATTCCACCGAAACTGACCAGTTGCCCGAAAAGACGCGAACTGCGAGCAAAGCGATGATGCCTTTGATCACGAGGAGCAATACGAGGCCGCCAAATACGGTTTGCCAATTTTCGATGACGACCGTGAGATCCAGCGCCAGACCAACGGTCAGGAAAAATAGGCCTAAGAGCAAGCCTTTAAACGGCTCCAAATCGATTTCGGTTTGATGCTTAAACTCGGTCTCGCCGAGCAGAAGACCCGCTAGGAATGCGCCAAGGGCGAGTGATAGACCGGCATTGGCGGTGATCACAGACGCCCCCACGACGGTGAGCAATGTAATCGCCATCAGGAAGTCGCGGCCACCGGCTTGCGCGGCCATTCTGAATAAGTGGCGCAGCAAGAAGCGTCCGATCACGAAGATGACCAACAAAGCCAAGAACCCGTTGATGACGGCCTGACCAAAGACCGCAAGGAGGCCAGATCCGCCTTGGCTCGCCGTGAACCCGACAAAGATCAGGATCGGCGCGACGAGAATATCCTGAAACAGCAGGACGCCGAGTGCGGTACGACCGACTGGGCTCGCTGCGCGCTTTTTCTCGATCAGCCCCTGCATAACGATGGCCGTGGACGAGAGCGCGAGAGCCAGGCCAATGATTGCGGCAGCG
>JBCBDI010000246.1:0-3389 GCA_038529885.1 Pseudomonadota bacterium | reverse complement strand
TGCGCGGTGACCGCGCTCTGGCAGATGCACCGTCCGCCCAGTTCCGACTGTTTGGGAGAGTTATTGAGGCCAAAGGAATACAAGACTGCCTGCGCCAATGATGCCGGATTGATCCTGTCCAGAAATAACAGTTGAGCGTTTTCCCGATTCTGCCTAATTTTCTCAAATAGGCTGATTTCGGCTCAAGGGGCGGCCATGGAAACTGACATTCTGACCATCAAGGAAGTGGCGGAATATCTGCGAATTACGGAGAAAACAGCTTATCGGCTGGCCTCCGAGCGCAAGATTCCGGGCTTCAAAGTGGGCGGCTCATGGCGGTTCCGCAAAGGCGAGATCGATCATTGGATTGACGAAGATGCGCGCAAACGCGCCAAGGGGGACAAGGATACATGACGACCAATGCAACACCTGACATCAAATCGCTCAGCGGGTTTGTCTGGTCGATCGCTGAAATCCTGCGCGGGGACTTCAAGCAATCCGAATATGGTAAAGTGATCCTTCCCTTCGTGGTCATGCGGCGGCTGGACTGCATCCTGGAGCCGACCAAGACGGCGGTGCTCGCCGCCCACAAATCGCTGCCCAAGGGCGTCGATGAAGAGACACAGGACATGATCCTGTTCGGTGCGGCGGGAGACGGTATCAAGGTCTACAACACGTCCGAGCTCACCTTCGACAAGCTACGCGGACAGGACGCCCGGCAGCTGCATGCCAACCTCATCGACTATATCCGCTGTTTCTCGCCCAATGTGCGTGACATCTTCCTTGAAAAATTTCTGTTCACCGAACAGCTCAAACGGCTGAATGACGGCAAGATTCTCTGGCAGGTGTTCGAGCGATTTTGCTAGATCGACCTGCACCCATCCGCTGTCACCAATATCGAGATGGGCTATTTGTTTGAGGAGTTGATCCGCCGCTTCTCGGAAATTTCCAATGAGACGGCAGGGGAACATTTCACCCCTCGAGAGGTGATCCGACTGATTGTCGAACTGTTGATCGCCAATGACGACACCAAACTTACCCAAAGAGGTATCATTCGGCAGATTTACGATCCGGCCTGTGGCACGGGCGGCATGCTCGCCCTCTCCGAAGAAGCCCTGAAACGGTTCAACGATTCGATCCGCGTCGAGCTTTTCGGGCAAGAGCTCAATGGCGAATCCTTCGGCATCTGTAAGTCTGACATGCTGGTCACCGGACACAATCCCGAACAGATCGCTTTTGGCAATACGCTGACCGATGATGCGCACGGCAACCGCAAGTTCCACTACATGCTGTCCAATCCGCCCTACGGGGTGGACTGGAAGAAGTATCAGGACCCAATCAAGGCGGAAGCCGCCAATCAGGGCCATGCCGGGCGGTTCGGCGCGGGCACGCCGCGTATTTCCGACGGCCAACTCCTCTTCCTGCAGCACATGATTTCCAAAATGCGTGACGATGAGGACGGGTCGCGCATCGGCATCGTCATGAACGGCTCGCCGCTCTTCACGGGCGGCGCCGGGTCCGGGGAAAGCGAGATTCGCCGTTGGATGCTTGAGAATGACTGGGTCGAGGCGATTGTCGCCCTGCCGACCGACCTTTTCTACAATACCGGCATCCAGACCTATGTCTGGCTCCTGACCAATCGCAAGCCGAAGGCGCGCGAGGGCAAGGTCCAGCTGATCGACGCGTCGGGCGAACGCTTCTGGACCGGCATGCGCAAGTCCCTGGGCTCAAAGCGACGGGAAATCCCCGAAACCGCGCGCGACCAGATCGTCCGTCTCTATGCGGACTTTCTCAATGGCGAGAGCGGCGAAGGCGATGTTGCAAAGATCTTTGATACAAGCGATTTCGGCTATCGTGAAATCCGTGTCGAGCGGCCCCTGCGCCTAAATTTCCAGGCGAGCGCGGACCGCCTAGCGCGGCTGCATGACGAAAAGGCGTTCCAAAAGCTCAAGGGCGATGAGCAAAACGTCTTGTTCGACGCCCTGTCCAGCTTGCCGGATCGAATCTTCACAAACCGCGACGCCTTCAATGATGAACTGACCGACGCCCTAGCCCCACTTAATTTCAGGGCCGGTGCGCCGCTGAAAAAGGCGATCTTGTCCGCCATGTCCGAGCGTGAAGACGAGGCCGACATCTGCACCGACAAACACGGTAAGCCGGAACCGGACACGCAGCTTCGCGACCATGAGCTCGTGCCGCTGAAAGAGGACTGGCGGGACTATTTCGCCCGCGAGGTCAAACCCTTCGCGCCCGACGCCTGGGTGGATGAGAGCTATACCGATGACGCGGACAAAAAAGTCGGCCGGGTCGGCTATGAGATCAATTTCAACCGGTATTTCTACACCTATACCCCGCCCCGCCCGCTCGAGGAAATCGACGCCGAGTTGAAGACGCTCGAGGCCGATATCGCAGCCCTTCTGAAGGAGGTGGTGGCATGACGTCGCTGAATTTTGATGCTCGAGCTTATTGCCATGTTAACCGGCGTGGGCCATATATCGTCGTAATAAGACCCGCCACGCCTCGGACGGAGCTTCGGCTTCGCACTGCGCACCCTGGCGGGTTTCTTCGTTTTAGCGCCTTGTTTTCATTGGAAGCGGGGCGTGCATGAAGTTCACCAAACCCGCCCTTTCCATTGCTGACCAGATCGCGCTGATCGAACGGCGTGGCATGGCTGTGCCGGACCGCGCGCGGGCGGAGCACTATCTGCGCCATATCAGCTATTACAGGCTACGGGCGTATTGGCTGCCATTTGAAACCGCCGCCGAGGCCGATGGCGACCACGCTTTCAGAGATGGCGCGAGCTTTGACGACGCCGTCGCTCTCTATGTCTTTGACCGCCAGCTTCGGCTGCATGTCATGGACGCGGTGGAGCGGATCGAGGTCTCGCTGCGAGGCGCTTGGGCGCATCACCTGGCCACCAAGTACGATCCGCATGGCTATATCGACGGCACTCTTTATAGACGCCAAGATCACTACGCGAAGGCACTCGCCAGCCTGATTCAGGAAATCGAGCGGTCCCGCGACACCTTCATCGAGCATTACCGCGCGAAATATGATGACCCGGAACTGCCACCGATCTGGATGGCGGCGGAGGTCATGTCGCTCGGTCAGCTGTCGAAATGGCTCGGCAATCTGAAGCTGCGGGCCGACCGTCAGGCCATCGCGAAGCCCTATGGGTTGGATGAGAAAGTGCTCGTGTCGCTTGCCCACCATCTCGCCCATGTTCGGAACATCTGCGCCCATCATGGCCGCCTCTGGAACAAGCAGTTCACAGTGACGATGAAGCTGCCCCAGTCACCCGCAGCGCTGAAGCTCGCCATGAATACCGGTTCAAGTCGCCGCCTCTACAATACGCTCGCCACCATTGGTTATCTCATCGGCATTATCGCGCCCGGCTCAGACTGGCGGCG
>JBCBDI010000245.1:0-3454 GCA_038529885.1 Pseudomonadota bacterium | reverse complement strand
CAAACTTGCAGGCGCCGGGCTCGACGTGTTTGAGCGCGAACCAGCGGTTAATCCCGACCTGGTCGGCATGCCAAATGTCATCCTTCTGCCGCACATGAGCTCTGCCACGGTCGAGGGCCGCGTCGAGATGGGCGAAAAGGTGATTATCAACATCAAGACCTTCGCCGATGGGCACCGCCCACCGGACCGGGTTATTCCAGCGATTTTGTAAAACGCTTGCTTAGTGCAGGCTTACCGCTTCGAGCTTATAGGCTTCAGCGGCGGCTTCTGCTGCGGCAAGGCCTTCAATAATTGCGAGCTTCTGACCGTCACCATTGGTCACGACGACGAGGTTTTCGAGGTCATCCACGGCTTTCAGCGCATCTTCTGGCAGTTCGGCCAATTCCCGCTCATTGATTTCGCGGAAATACACAAACCGACTGAAATCAAGCGCATCGGTTTCCGGCTTAATCATGTCATTCATGGTCTACTCCTTCCGTAAGACAGGATCAGAACACACATTCCTTAACGAGCCCCATCATGGCAGCCCGGCCAAAAAAGGCGTGTGTTATGATTGAATCTAGGAAGCCACCATGTCTCCATCAAGGCGTCAGCGTTCACATTGAGTTGTAAGCACCGCATCGCCTGCGTTTTGGGCACTTAGCGTTCAAGCGCTCCGAAAAACCCGATCACTTTCACGATTTTTCCGGCATCATTGACCTCGGTCACGTCAAAGCCCGCCATAATCAGCTCGCCCTTCAGGTGGATCGACCAATGGTAGCGGCAGTGATTGTTCTGCATATCGACCTCGCTCGCACGGGCATAATCGGCGCCTGGGATCTCGCCTTGGACTTGGTCGACCATCTTCAAGAAGGCCTCACGTCCGATAATGTTGTGATTAGGAT
Organism: Pseudomonadota bacterium; assembly: GCA_038529885.1. Taxonomy (GTDB): domain Bacteria; phylum Pseudomonadota; class Alphaproteobacteria; order Caulobacterales; family Hyphomonadaceae; genus Henriciella. The sequence continues at coordinate 2,570 of JBCBDI010000245.1, read as the reverse complement.
CGACGAAGTGAACATTATGCTCCAGCGCCGCTTCGGTTAGCGCGCGCTTCTCTTCGGCGTCCGTCGTGTTCCAGATCTTCATCATCTTGGTCAAATTATCCATGTAAACCGTCATTGCTCGTTTCCTTTATAAACCGACCGCCGGTTTGTTTACATTTTTTCGAAGCGCTGTAAAGGGAGGGCTATGGCGACGCAGAAACAAAGATCGGATGCCACGCGGCAGAAACTCCTGGAGGCGTTCCGCGCCTCTTTCTTGGCGCGCGGCTATGAGGCGACGACGACGCAGCAAATCCTCGATGAAACCGGCCTTAGTAAAGGCGCGCTCTATCACCATTTTCGCAGCAAGAGTGAGATCATAGAGGCGCTCTACGCGCATGAATCGCGCGCCGCCATCGACCGAGCCGTGGAGAACGTCGCTGCGCACGGCTCGCCGTTGGAGCGATTGAAAGCGTCGTATCTGGAATGGACCCGAACTGTGCGCGCGCCGGACATGGCGCGGATCCTGTTCGAGATCGGTCCATCCGCTTTGGGCGAGGCGAAATCGAAAGAGATCGAAGCCCGCGCCGCCAATCCGCCCATCAAGCGGTTACTGGCGCTCGCGATTGACGCAGGCGAGATCGCGCCGCCGGATGAGGAACTGCTTGTCGGATTGCTCAATGCATTGGTGGCAGAGGCGGCATTGCATCAGCTGCATACGGAGCGTGATCCGTTGGCGACGCTGGAGGTGACGTTTGACGCGATTTTTGCGGCGATGCGGGGGTAAAAGCATTAAAGGAGCCGCTTCTTCGAAAATGCCCTTCCCGAATGCGATTTGAGATACTTTTCGAAAGCCAGCGCTTTAGCCTTATCCCGAAAGGCGCAATACCAAATCAATTCCCACGGCTTGAACTTAGCGGTGTAAGTCGATTGACCCGCATTGTGTGCGTTAAACCGTTTTCGCAAATCAGCGCTCATGCCGATATATTCACGGTCAGGATGTTCGATGCTGCGGATGATGTAGCCGTACCACAAAGGCCTGCTCCAGCCCGTCGTCGCCTTTGGCTATGCCGGGCACGCTTCGTTCGGTCGTCCCGCGGCTGTGCCACGCGAAGCCCGAAGGGCGAAGCGTGGTGGAGCCAGACGGAATCGAACCGACGACCTCTTGCATGCCATGCAAGCGCTCTCCCAACTGAGCTATGGCCCCATCTTTAAGGGAAAGGCGGGCATAGAATTTCCCGGCCCGCCAATCAAGTCCTATTTATCATCGCCTTCCGGCTCAATGTCATCGGCATCGGGTTCGCCGAGTTCATTTCCATCGTCTAGATCGATGTCACCGCCGAGATCGAACTCTTCATCCAAGTCGATATCATCGCCGTCTTCATCATCTTCATCGTCATCGACGCCATCTTCGCTGAAGCCGGCTGGCATTTTTCCAGGGGCTGCGTCATCGTCTTCATCGCCGCCGGACATGTCGAGGACAACTTCATCCTCGTCGCCGCCGAGTTCCTTGGCTTCGTCTTCGGTCGACTCTTCGTCTTCATCGCCTGCGGCAGCAGCGGCTTTCGCGGCTTCTTCTTCTTCCAACTCTTCGTCTTCGTCCTCCGGCACGGCCTCTTTGGCAGCGGCGGTGCGCACCTTTGTCTTGGTCGCTTGGACGGTCTCATCGGCCGGGTCAAAACTGTGCGCACACTTCGGACACGTCGCAGGACGCTTGTTTAGGTCGTAGAATTTTGCCTCGCAGCTCGGGCAAACCTGCTTGGTGCCAAGTTCCGGATCAGCCATATTTTTCATCCATCGGTGAGAAATTCGTTGCAGGCGCGCTTGCCAGAAACGTCCCCGCCTGTCAAAGCGCTTTTCGCTAGGTACTGTAACTAAAGGAAACCACTAGAACATGGTGTGGACCTCTCGTCCGGTGAAACAGATCACCGGAACTCTGCGTGCGCCTGGCGATAAGTCTTGCTCGCACCGCGCGCTCATCCTTAGCGGCCTGGCCACAGGCAATTCTGAAATCTCCGGACTGCTCGAAGGCGAAGACGTCCTAAATACGGGCCGCGTCATGGCGGCGCTCGGCGCTGATGTCGAACGCGTCGGCGACGGCGCTTGGCAAGTCAAAGGCGTTGGCGAAGCTGGGCTTCAAAGCCCAAGCGTGGATTTAGATTTCGGCAATTCCGGCACCGGCTCACGTCTGATGATGGGCGTGGTCGCGGGCTATCCGATCACCGCCCGCTTCATTGGCGATGAAAGTCTGTCCGGACGGCCCATGGGCCGCGTGTTGGACCCGCTTTCCGAAATGGGTATTTCCTATGACGCCGCTGACGGCAAACGCCTTCCGCTGGTCCTGACCGGTAAGCGCGACCTTAACGCGATCACCTACACGCCGCCGCACGCCTCGGCCCAAGTCAAATCCTGCATTCTTCTGGCCGGCCTCAATGCGCAAGGCGTGACCGAAGTGCGCGAGCCGCGCATCACCCGCGACCATTCTGAGCGCATGCTGCGCGGCTTTGGCGCAGAGGTTTTGAGCACAATCGTTTCTTGCGCCTCTAAGGACTGACCGCCCTGAATGGACACAAGGTTCGCGTCGCCATCGTTTG
>JBCBDI010000244.1:0-3454 GCA_038529885.1 Pseudomonadota bacterium | reverse complement strand
AATCTGCGCGCCCTCTTCATTGAGGTTGAAGCTCTGTGAAATAAAGCCATGCGCCAGCACCAGAACCAACCAGATCACAACCACATAGGCGGCCGTAAACTGGACCGATTTGATCAGCGTCCCGCGAACGCGGTCAAACTGTTTGGCCCCGAAATTCTGGCCGATGATTGGGCCCACGGCGCCGGACAGAGCAAAGATCACGCAGAAAGCAAGCGGTGAGAGCCGTCCAGCCACGGCCATTGCCGCCACCGCAGAGTCGCCAAACTCGGAGATTGCGCGGGTCACAAATCCGTTTCCAAAGGGCGTTGCAACATTGGTAAGCATGGCCGGCGCGGCGATCGCAACAATCGGTTTCAAGTCTGCCTTGAACCGCGCTGCATCGATCAGCGCAAAGCCGCCATAATGCTTTAAAATCGGGATCACGGCAGTGATCAATGTTGCAAAACGTGCCGCCACCGACGCATAGGCCGCGCCGTCTAGGCCAAGGCCAAAGCCGAAGATCAAGATCGGATCAAGGATCGCATTCACGGCGCCGGCCGTGAGCGTCACCGTCATCGCTCTGCGGGCATCGCCATGCGCGCGCAGGATGCCCGAGGCCATCATCCCGATGGCGGCGATCGGCATGGCGGTAACCACGATCCGAAAATAGCGGACCGCAAGATCAAGCGTTTCGCCTTTGGCCCCGAGTAGTCCGATCAGTGAGGGCGCATAGAACCAGCAAAGCACCGCCAGGATGCAGGTCGTGATGATCCCGAACACGATCACGCTGGTGGCAATTCTTCGGGCTTCGTCTGGTTCCCCTTGCCCCAGGCGTTGCGCCACCAAGGCGCTGGTCGCGATCGTCATCCCAATTGAGACCGAGACCGTGAAGAACAAGACCGTGCCCGCAAACCCAACCGCCGCGGCGAGCTCAGCCTCGCCCAGCATGGAAATGAAGAGAAGGTCTGCAAAGTCGACTAAGAAGATCGAAACCAGCCCGATGCTGGCAGAAGCGGACATAATGGTAATGTGGCGCAGCAGATTGCCTTCTAGAAAGATTGCCTGCTTATTGGCCATGTGCGGTCCCGATCCAAAGGCGTGCGCCGACCCGGTGAAGACGCAGCTCCCTCATATGGGGCCCCTCCCGAAAATTGCGACAGCGACCCAATTAATAGACAGACCTATCGCAGCGTGTCGATCAAGACCCGCGCCCAATTACCGCCCATGATTTTTGCCCGGTCGCTCGACCCGTAGCCTTTCTGAGCAAGCGCTAAATCAATCAGCTCCATCCGGCTAATATTGTTGAGCTCTGGGATCACGACATGTTCAGGGTCTTCTTCAAAACCCGCCACGCCGACCTCCCGCATCGCTCGCCACCATCCGAGATACTGCTTAACGCCTTCACGATTGTCATTGTTCAGCCGGACGAGGTTTTGCTGCCCGCTCATCGGGAAATCATTTGCAATACCCACAGCGTCTATCCCTCCAACCTCAATCACGTGCTGCAAATGGGCGATCAGATGATCGACATTTGGCTCGGACTCCTTGGTCAACCAAAAGCTCATCATGAAAATTCCAACCACGCCGCCATTGTCGGCAATGGCCCGAATGCCCTCATCCGTGATGCAGCGCGGGTGATCCAGCAAGGCGCGGCAGGCGCCATGCGAATAGATCACCGGAGATCGGCTCGCTTGCGCTGTCTCTGAAATGGTTTGCGGGGATCCGTGGGATACGTCCGGCAATATCCCGACCCGGTTCATCTCAGCCAGACCCTCGCGGCCATGATCGGTCAGACCTGTATGTATGCGCTCGATGGCACCGCCCGCGAACAGGTTATTATTGTGATGCGTGAGCTGCAGAATCCGCAGGCCCTTCTGGTGAAAATAGGCAATCCGTGAGAGATCCTCACCAATCGTTTCGCAGGATTGAAATTGTAAAAAGGCCGCGCAGCCCGGCTGATTCTTAATGTCCGTCCCGCGCCGAGCGAGAAACACTTGCGGGTTGGACTCGATTTTGGCGATGGCGTCATCAAGGGCCGCATCATTCGGGGCGAAATTGCGCTGATAGCGGACGACGCCAAATGCATCGACGACTTCTTCCACTTTCGAGACGTCACAGATCATGGCGGAGAGACCGGACTCGGTGATCAAATCGAAGTCTTCTGGAAGAAAACTAAGTCCATCCACATAGCCCGCCTCTACAGGGCTTGGCCCGCCTCTTCCGCATGCGACCAATCCCAAACTTGCCGCGGTTGTCGTGGAGCCAGCAAGAAAGGTTCGCCTCGAAACCTGGCTTTGGATGTGCGGTTTCATCATTCAAGGAACCTTCAAGCGCAGAATAAGCTGAACCAAATGTATTCCGTACATATCAGAATGACGCAATAGACCGCCGGATTCCTCGCCAGTGCAGTCCCAACCCGCGCGGCTTGACGATTGAGATCATCGCCTCACGTTGAACTATTCGGTCACTGCCTCGCAGAGTGATGGTTCAGATCAGTGCTGCCAGACCTGCAACTGACTGTCTCGCCGCTGATGGGCAGGACCACGGATAAAAAAGGAGGAGCGATAAATGCCACGCCTCAAACAAGCTGGCCCCGGTGAGGGCAGCGCCATGGCGGACCAGGTTTTCAAAATGCTATTTGGAGACCGCAATCCGATTGAACAGCCCGGCACCGCCACGGGTACACCTGGCGATTGGTGGACTGTGTTCAATATTGTGCCAGACGCGTTCGACCACACCACAACAGGCTTTCAATTCTATCGCTCCCCAAACCGTAAGATTGATCCCAAGCTGCGTGAGCTCGGGCAAATCCGGGCGGGCTATACGGTCGGCTCGCAATTTGTATTCTCGCAGCATTGCAAAGCGAGCCGAGACGTTGGCCTCACCGAAGAACAGATTGCCGCCATTCCGCATTGGGCCACTGAATCCTGTTTCAGCCCGCTGGAACGCGCCGTTCTAGCTTATACCGATGCCTTAGTGCTGGAGCATGGCCGGGTTCCGAATGGGGTCTTTGAAAAACTAAAGGCGGAGCTGTCCGATGAAGAGATCCTCGAGCTTACTTATATTACCGCCACCTATATGATGCATGCCGTGATGAGCCGTGCCCTACGGCTTGAGTTTGATGACGTGGAAGATCGGATTGTCGAAGTGCCAGCGCCTGAAGGCGACGCGCAAGACGTCATGTCTATGGTCGATAAAGAGTAGCGAAACGCGCGGATGCACACTCTATTAAGTCCGTTCGTGGCATAAACACTGCCAAGTGTTTGCACGAAGGGACCGCCGCTCATGCGCATCTTTCTGACCGTTACCGCCGCGATGCTGATCGCTTCGCCTGCCATGGCAACAAAACCGACGCCAGATACACTGCTCGGCGGCCCCGTTGGGTCGGGCGAAGAAGCCCCTGCGGACCCAAGTGTGTTTTTGGAAGCCAATACCTATCGCCGCGCTCGGTGCGATACGGCTGAGCGAAGCGATA